>DATCVX010000649.1:0-3688 GCA_036566705.1 Arthrobacter sp.
AGCTGCCCGGATACGGCCCCGGTCACCCGGTCCTGGAGTTCGTGGGCCTCATCCACCACCACAACGTCGTATTCGGGCAGGACGGCCAGGCCCTCGAAGGCACTGACGGCGAGCATGGCATGGTTGGTGACCACAACGTCGGCGTCCGCGGCGTCCTGGCGGGCCAGCTCGCTGAAGCATTCGGCCGCCATCGGGCACTTCTGTGCCCCCAGGCATTCCATCGAGGTGACGGAGACCTGGCGCCAGGCACGGTCCGTGACACCGGGAAGGAGTTCATCGCGGTCGCCGGTGGCCGTTTTTTGCGCCCATTCGCGCAGGCGCACCACTTCCTTGCCCAGCTGCGAGGACGGTCCCCCCAGCGCGGCGGCGAAGTGCGGCACGCTGGTGTCCTCGCCGAGGGAAAACAGCTGCCCTTCGGCAGGCTCCTCGGAGGGGAATCCGCCCTCAAGCTTGTGCCGGCACACGTAGTTGGAGCGGCCCTTGACCAGCGCCACCTTCACGGGGCGGTCCAGGGCCGGGGTGATGGTTTTCAGCAGGCGCGGCAGGTCCCGGCCCACAATCTGCGTCTGCAGGGCGAGGGTGGCAGTGGAAACCAGGGTGGGTTTGTTGCTCACCAGTGAATGCGCAATGAGCGGGATCAGGTAAGCCAGCGACTTACCGGTTCCGGTGCCTGCCTGGACCAGCAGGTGGTCGCCGGTTTCGATGGCCCGGGCCACCTGCCTGGCCATCTCGTGCTGTCCGCTGCGGCTTTGCCCGCCCATCCCGGCCACGGCACGGTCGAGCAGTTCAATGACGAACTGCTCGCCGGCCGTACCCGAGGACTCACTTGCCACTGTTTCAGTCATTGCTGACGAATGATTCCAGTTCCGCCGCGAGGCCTTCCCGGACCATCACCACGGCCCGTGTTCCGTCCTCACCATGGTCAAGGCTCAGGATTTCGGCGTCGGTGTTGTGCAGCTTGCTGATCACGTCGCCGCGGTTGTAAGGGATGAGGAGCTCAAGCTTGACGCTGGGCCGCGGGATGGAGCTGCTGATTTCGCGGAGCAGCTCGGCGATCCCCTCACCGGTCCGGGCCGAAACCACCACGTGGCGGGGCTCGCGCTGTTTGAGGCGTTCGACCACAAACGGATCCGCGGCGTCCGCCTTGTTCAGGACGATGATTTCCTGCACCTTGCGGGCGTCCACTTCGCTGAACACCTTGCGGACTGCGGCGATCTGTCCTTCGGGATCCGGATGCGAAACATCCACCACATGGAGGATGAGGTCGGCGTCCGCCACTTCCTCCAGCGTGGAGCGGAACGCCTCCACCAGCTGGGTGGGAAGGGAACGGACGAAGCCCACGGTGTCAGCCAGGGTGTAGCCCAGGCCATCCGCGGTCTCCGCCTTGCGCACGGTGGGGTCCAGGGTGGCGAACAGGGCGTTCTCCACCAGCACCCCGGCGTCCGTCAGCCGGTTCAGCAGCGACGATTTCCCGGCGTTGGTGTACCCGGCGATGGCAACGGACGGCACGGAATTACGACGGCGGTTGGCCCGCTTCGTTTCCCGCGCTGGCTTCATCGCGGCGATCTCGCGCCGCAGCTTGGCCATCCGCGTCCGGATCCGGCGGCGGTCCAGTTCGATCTTGGTCTCACCGGGGCCACGGGAACCCATGCCGGCGCCGGCGCCGCCCACCTGGCCACCGGCCTGGCGGGACATCGACTCGCCCCAGCCGCGCAGGCGCGGCAGCAGATACTCGAGCTGCGCCAGTTCCACCTGGGCCTTGCCTTCCCGGCTCTTGGCGTGCTGGGCGAAAATATCCAGGATCAGGGCCGTGCGGTCGATCACCTTGACCTTGACGATGTCCTCAAGGCCACGCCGCTGGGACGGGGCCAGTTCGGCGTCCACCACCACGGTATCGGCGCCGGTGGACAGCACGATGTCCTTCAGTTCCAGGGCCTTGCCGGAGCCCAGGAACGTTCCCGGGTCCGGTTTGTCGCGGCGCTGCACCAGGCCGTCAAGGACCTCGGAGCCGGCGGTTTCGGCGAGGGCGGCGAGCTCGCGCAGCGAGTTTTCCGCGTCTGCCAGTGTTCCTTCAGACCACAGGCCTGCAAGGACCACCCGTTCCAGGCGCAGCTGCCGGTATTCGACTTCGGTGACGTCTTCGAGTTCGGTGGACAGTCCTGCCGTACGGCGCAGGGCCCGGCGTTCCTCGAGATCCTGCTGGTCGCCGTCGTAGGTTGTATATTCTTCATCCAGGCGGGAGATGGCCTGGGCTTTGCCCAGTACCGCTTTTCCGTCGCCGCGCTGCGCGGTGCCTGGCGTGCTGACGGTCTTAGCCGGTACGTCCTTGGAGAGAATCCGGTCGATCACAGCCTGGATTTCCTCAGGACTCATGTCCTGGGCGGCGGGATCGGATCCGGTGTTGGGCTGGCTGGTCATGGTCTCCTTTGAAGGTTCGGCATTTCCAGAATAGTGCCGATTGCTGGTGTTTGGGGAAGTATTCGCGCTGGGCTGACGGCCTGCGGTCATGCGGTTCTCCTGGTTGGTCTCGCCGGGCGGCAAGCGCTCCGGCGGGTGGCGGCCGCCTGCGGAAGGCGGCGAAGAGGAAAGGGCCGGAGCATGGGCGAAAGGGACAGCAGGAGGGCTGACTTTCGAGTATTGTCCGGCGGCCGGAGCGAACGCAGAAGCGCGGTCCGGTGCACGTGGGCGGAAGGCGGAAATGCCTGCATCGCTGTGGGACAGTTTCTTCGGGACGGGCGTGGCCCGTGCCGGCTACTCGAAGATCAGGAACATGCCTTCTACCCTAACAGAGCCGTCCCATATGCAGTTTCCCATTACGCTGCAAGGGGAACTACTCTGGCCAGTTATGGAGTCCGCACACTATTTCAGTTCATCCCCCGCCGGCCCGTTTACCCGCAAGCCGCTCACGGTGGAACTGGCAGGGGAAACACGCAGGCTGCAGACTTCAAGCGGCATCTTCAGCCCGGACGGCATCGACAAGGGAACGGCGGTGCTCCTCGCCGAGGTCCCTGCCCCGTCGCCCACCGGCAACCTGCTGGACATTGGCTGCGGCTGGGGTCCGATCGCGCTGACCATGGTACTGCGGGCACCCCATGCGCAGGTTTATGCTGTGGACGTCAACGAACGCTGCATCGCCTTGACCAACGAGAACGCGACGGCACTTGGGCTGTCCAACGTCGTTGCCAGCACACCCGACGCCGTGGATCCTGATGTGCGTTTCGACACCATCTGGTCCAATCCGCCCATCCGGATCGGTAAGGACGAACTGCATTCCCTGCTGAAGCTGTGGCTGCCCCGCCTGGCACCGGGTGGAACTGCCTGGCTTGTAGTGCAAAAGAACCTTGGCTCGGACTCGCTGCAGCGGTGGCTCGCGGCAGAACTCGATGATTCCTTTGCCGTGAGCCGGGAATCAACGTCCAAGTCGTTCCGGATCCTGAAGGTCAGGAAAGCGTCCCCGTCGCCACAATAACGGCGGGCCCGCTGAGCTCGACGTGTTCATGGCCGCCGGGCCCGGCGAAAAACTTCACGCCCACCACTCCGCCGGGGACATGCACGCGCCAGGTGTCCGGCGCTTCCGCTCCTGCCCAGTGCCGGATGGCCACGGCGGCGGCGCACGCGCCAGTACCGCAGGACTGGGTCTCCCCCACACCGCGTTCGTGGACGCGCATGGTGACGGATCCGACGCCGT
>DATCVX010000650.1:0-2083 GCA_036566705.1 Arthrobacter sp.
GGGACGAAATCCTGGATGCGGCGGCCGAGCTTTTCACGACGCACGGCTTCGCGAACACTTCCACCCGGTCCATTGCCGACGCCGTGGGGATCAGGCAGTCCTCGCTTTACCACCACTTCAAGACCAAGGACGACATCCTCGAGGACCTGCTTGAGGGCACCGTGCTGGCCGGGCTGGCGTTTGCCCGCGCGGTAACTGCCCTGCCCAACGGTGAGTCGACTCCGGGAAGCCGGCTTCACGCCGTCGCCCTTTATGACGGCACGCAACTGTGCAGCTCCCGGTGGAACCTCGGAGTCCTGTACCACCTGCCCGAAGCCCGCGGCGGCCGGTTCGCACGGTTCCTGGCGGAGCGGCAGGAACTGCGCAACCTGTACGGGGAACTGGGCGCCCTCCTGTCCCCTGCCGCCCCCGCCGCAGTTTCGGGGAACCCGGGCGATCTTGCGTTCCGCCTCGTCGAATCCCTGGTCAACCTGCGGGCCGACGGAATGGCAACATCCGATTCTCCGCTTCAGGCGGCCGATGCCGGGCTCATCCTGTGCGGGCTGGGCAATGAACTGCCGGCCATCCGGGGCCAGAGCACTGCCCTCATCGCCCGCCTGGGCTGAACAGTCCGTGCGCCCGCTGCGGCTTCTGTCTCCGTGGAGGGCAGCGTCTATGATGCCAGCACTCAGGTACCTCGGCTAGGCTCGGAACATGACGCGCGAGAACATCCACACCCCCGACGGCGGCACACTCGAGCTCTTCTCCACGGGCGCGGAACTGGCGTCCGCCGGCTCCGGCGTGGTGGTGGTGCCGGCCTCCATGGTCACCGCGGCCGACTATACGAAGTTTGCGCAGAAACTCAGCGCAGCCCTGGGCCGTCCGGTGCACACGTTCAACCGCCGCGGCCGCGGTTCCTCATCACCGCAGGCCGAGGACTACACCCTTGACGCGGACATCCGGGACCTCGACGCCGTCATGAAGCACACGTCCAGCACCGACGTGTTCGGGCACAGCTTCGGCGGTGCCGTGGCCCTGCACGCGGCCCGAACGCTTCCCGTGGAACGGCTCGCCGTCTACGACCCCGCTGTCTCCGTCAACCACAGCGTCAAGGCCGACTGGACGGCGGAGTACGAGCGCGCCACGGCCGCCGGGGACGACGACCGCGCCCTGGCCGTGCTGACCAAGGGCCTGGAAACCGGCGGCGCGTTCTCGCGGATGCCGCTGTCCATGCTCACCATTGCCAACAAGCTCACGGCCGGCACGCACGTGGGCAAGCAGATGCGTGAACTGATGCGCACCGGTGTCCGGGAAATCAAAGCGATCATTGCTGCGGACATGCCTGCCGAACCATTCTTGGCGCTGCCGCTGGAAACCCTGATCGTGGTGGGCGAAAAGAGCCCGGCGTACTTCGGGGTGGCGTGCGGGCAGATCCACGACGTCCTGTCCGGTTCCAGCTACACCATCCTGCAGGGCTCCGGCCACGACGGCGTGCTCCGTGCCCCGGACAAGCTCATCACCGAACTCAGCGACTTCTTCGCCGGCTGACCCCACCCAAAGCAACGCGGGGTCACTTCGCGCCCGTTCCGGTGGCCTGGGAGGGGGTGGAGTGACCCCGCGTTGGGGTAAAGGGGGGGTAGGGGCCAGCGGATAGGGCTAGTGGCCGCCGTGGGCGGGGCCGGCGCCTTCCGTTTTGCGCATCATCGCTGAAAGTACGACGGCGGCGAGGGCTATGACGGTTGCGGTCAGGAATGCGGCACTCATCCCCGCGACGATGCCGGACGAGGCGGAAACCACGGCGAAAATGGACACCAGCAGCGCCGTGCCGGCCGCGCCTGCCACCTGCTGCGTGGTGCTCATGATCGCCGAGCCATGCGAGTACAGGTGCGGCGGCAGCGGGTTTAGGCCGGTGGTGAAGGCTGGAGTGAACAGCAGCGCCAGGCCGAAGCTCAGCACAACATGGAGGCTGACGATCCACCAGACCGCCGTGCCGGCGTCGAGCATGGAGAACTGCCACAGGGACAGCTCCATCAGGACCGAACCGGTCACGGTGAGCGGCAGCGGGCCGACCTTGTCGAAAAGCCGGCCGATGAACGGGCCCAGC
>DATCVX010000651.1:0-3952 GCA_036566705.1 Arthrobacter sp.
GGTCTCATTCATCTTGCTTGCTGCAGGAACGGTGCTGTGGGGACTGATGGAGTGGGACAACGCCCGGACCATCGGGCACATGGACCTGGGCGACAAGATCACCCACTCACTGTTCGCCTCGGTCATGACCCGGTCCGGCGGCTTCAACCTCGTGGACCAGAACCACATGGAATCCACCACCATGCTGCTGACGGACGCCCTGATGTTCGCCGGCGGCGGCTCAGCCTCCACCGCCGGCGGCATCAAGGTCACCACCATCGCCGTCATGTTCCTGGCCATTGCGGCCGAGGCCCGCGGCGACGCCGACGTCAAGGTCTACGGCCGGACCTTCCCGCAAGGCACCATGCGTGTGGCCATCTCCGTGATCGTCGCCGGGGCCACCCTGGTCTCCGTCTCCGCGTTCCTGCTTCTGCAGATCAGCGGCGCGTCCCTGGACCGCGTGCTCTTCGAAACAATTTCAGCCTTCGCCACCGTGGGGCTGAGCACCAACCTCAGTGCCGAGCTGCCGCCGTCGGGCGTTTATGTCCTCACTGCCCTGATGTTCGCAGGCCGCGTCGGCACCGTTACGCTTGCAGCTGGCCTGGCCCTGCGCCAGCGCAGCCAGCTGTACCACTACCCGGAAGAGAGGCCCATCATTGGCTAATTCCTCAGGCGCGCCCAACCGGCCCGCGCACAACGCCCCGGTCCTGGTGATCGGCCTGGGCCGGTTCGGCTCCTCCACTGCCGAGCAGCTGGTCAAGCAGGGCCGCGAAGTACTCGCCATCGAACGGGACCGCAGCCTCGTCCAGAAATGGGCGCCGCTCCTGACGCACGTGGTGGAAGCCGACGCGACCAACATCGATGCGCTGCGCCAGCTGGGCGCGCAGGAGTTCAGCTCGGCCGTGGTGGGCGTGGGGACATCCATCGAGTCCTCGGTGCTGATCACCGTGAACCTGGTGGACCTGGGCATCGAGCACCTGTGGGTGAAGGCGATCACGCCGTCGCACGGCAAGATCCTGACCCGGATCGGCGCCAACCACGTGATCTACCCCGAGGCTGACGCCGGCGTCCGCGCCGCGCACCTGGTCTCCGGACGCATGCTGGACTTCATCGAGTTCGACGACGACTTCGCCATCGTGAAAATGTACCCGCCGCGCGAAACGGTGGGCTTCACCCTGGACGAGTCCAAGGTCCGGTCCAAATACGGGGTCACGATTGTGGGCGTGAAGTCACCGGGCGAGGACTTCACGTATGCCCGGCCGGAGACCAAGGTTTCGGCGCGCGACATGCTGATCGTGTCCGGCCACGTGGACCTGCTGGAACGGTTCGCCGCGCGGCCGTAATCCCCAACCGCTCCCTAACCTCGCAAGTCCCCACCGGCTCCCAGCCTTCTCAAGCTCAGGCAGGGTCCCTCGCCGGCGTGGGCCCCGGCCAGGGAACCCTGCGGTCGTGGCCCCAGCTAGCTGAGCTGTTTGGTGATCTCCGCGGCGCGGTCCGCGGCGGCCCGGGCACCGGCGGCGATGATCCCGGGAATGCCGCGGTCATCAAACGTGGCGATAGCGCGTTCCGTGGTGCCGTTGGGGCTGGTGACGGCCTTGCGCAGGGACGAGGGGTCGGCGCCGGGCTCGGCGAGCATATAGCCTGCGCCTGCCACGGTCTCCCGGGCCAGGAGCAGGGACAGCTCAGGGTCCAGGCCAAGCTCCACGCCCGCGGCCGCCATGGCTTCGGCCAGGTAGAACGCATAGGCGGGCCCGGAGCCGCTGATGGCCGAGAGCGCGTCCACCTGGTCCTCGGGCACCTCCACCACTGTTCCGGCCGCCTTGAGGATGTCCTTGGCCAGCTGCAGCTGCTCGGGTGAGCAGTTGGTGCCCGGGGAGACGGACACGACGCCGCGCCCCAGCTTCGCGGGGGTGTTGGGCATGGTCCGGATTACCGGCTGGCCGGCCGGCAGGGCCGCTTCCAGCTGGGCGATCGACACCGCGGCGGCGACGCTGACAACAATGGTCGTCGGCGACAGCGAGCCGCTGATCTCCTTCGCGAGGTCGGTGATGCCCACCGGTTTGACGCCCAGGATGACGACGGCGGAGCCCTTCGCCGCCTGCTTGTTGTTGTCCGGTTCCTCCTCGCCGGCGATGGCCGTGATTCCATGGTGGCGCGACGCCAGTTCGGCCGCGCGTTCTGCCCGCCGGACGGTGGCCACGATGTCGGCCGGGTCGGTGCCGCCCTCGATCAGTCCGCCCAGGATGGCTTCGTTCATGGATCCACAGCCAAGGAATGCGATTCGGTTGCTCATGGATCCATCATGGCAGTTGGAAGGCTGCACCGCCCAAACTGCAGGTGAACTGACGACGGCGGAACTCGCCCGCAGCGATTCACAGCGGACTCCCATGTTCGACGCAGGTCGCTCACAAGTTGGGGACCTAACGTAGTTACTACCTCATTGAGGGTGCGAGTGATGCGGCAAGCATGGGGATGTTTGCCCGAGGCGCCGGTGGTCCGCAGCAGGTTTTCCCCCATTTTCCTGCTGCGGGTGCCGGTGCTTTCGCGTTAAGTGCCTGGCCGGCTACTGCGCAGCCGCCGGCTGCGGCGCGGCGACATGCGGCGCTGCGACATGCGGCGCTGCGATGTGCGGTGCCGGATCCAGCGGGCCGGCTACCACCAGCTGGTCCAGCCGGCGCAGGATCAGGCCTTCGCGAAGGGCCCACGGGCAGATCCTGATCTTCTTGAATTTGAACAGTTCCAGGGACGCCTCCGCCACGAGTGCCCCGGCGAGCAGCTGGTTGGCGCGGGCCTCCGAGACACCTGGCAGGTGCAGCCTGTCCTCGGTTTTCATGGCCGAAATGCGCTGCGCCCAGACGCCGAGATCCGTCCCGTTGAGCTCACGCTTCACATAGGGTCCCGCGATGCTGGGAGCGGCGCCTGCGATCCTGGCCAGCGACCTGAAGGTCTTGGAGGTTCCAGCGACGAGGTTGGCGCGTCCCAGGCCGTCGAACTGCCGGACCGCCGGCTTGAGGGTGGCGCGGATGTAGCGCCGCAGCTCCTTCACGCTTTTGGCCGACGGCGGGTCTTCCGCCAGCCAGTCCCGCGTGAGCCGGCTGGCACCCAGGGGCACGGACGTGGCCACCTCCGGAAGTTCATCCTGGCCGAACGCCATTTCGAAGGAGCCGCCGCCGATGTCCAGGTTCAGGATGGGTCCTGCTCCCCAGCCGTACCAGCGGCGGACCGCGAAGAACGTCATGGACGCCTCCTCGCTGCCCGTCAGCTCCTCAAGGGTCACCGTGGTTTCGTGCTTGACCCGGGCCAGCACCTCCGGGCCGTTGGTGGCTTCGCGGATGGCCGACGTACAGAATGCCAGGAGGTCTTCGGCCTTATGCTTGGCCGCAAACTCCCATGCCTCCAGGACAAAATCAGTCAGCTCGTGCTGCCCGGCATCGGAGATGCTGCCGTCCGCGTCCAGGTACTGGACCAGCGAGAGCGGCCGCTTATGGGAAGCAAAAGGCACAGGGCGCGCGCCGGGATGGGCGTCGACCAGAAGGAGGTGGACAGTATTGGACCCGATATCGAGGACGCCTAGCCGCATCCTGCCATTATTCACCCGCGCCGCTTGTCGGTCACAACCGGCGCGGGAACATGTCAGTTGGCGCTGGGATCCGCGGGGGCGCCGTCGGGCAGCTCGTCGGCACGTTTGAAGTCGCGCTTGATGTTGGCCACGCCTTCAGGGTTGATCTCGAAGCCGAAGGCCGCGCCGGGGTTGATCACCATTCCCAGCTCCTCGCCGATGTTGGCGATGATGGCCGCGCCCTGGGTCCCCAGGATGTTCGGGGCCGCCTCAAGGTACTGCTCGTCAACGCGGCTGGGGTGGGAGAAGACCGCCAGGACGGGGTCGCCGTCGGCGTTGGCCAGCACCAGGGGCTCCACCTGGGAGTCCTCGCCTTCAAGGCCCTCCGTGCTGACGACGTAGACCTCGCTGTTG
>DATCVX010000652.1:0-6860 GCA_036566705.1 Arthrobacter sp.
GGTGCCGTAACCATCACGGCCCTTCGAAAGGATTGACAGTGACTGCGCTCATCACCACCGAACTGGTCGAGCTCGACCAGAACCTGGGCAGCTCGCCCGAGGACGTGATCCGGCACCTGGCCAGCAAAGTAGCTGCCACCGGACGCGCATCAGAGGTTGAAGGCCTCTTCGCCGATGCCTTCGCCCGCGAGCAGAAGACGGCTACCGGCATCCCCGGCGGCATCGCCATCCCGCACTGCCGCTCCGCGGCGGTCACCGTGCCTACCCTCGCCATGGCCCGCCTCAACCCGAAGGTGGACTTCGGCGCCAAGGACGGCCCGGCAGACCTGATCTTCTTCATCGCGGCCCCCGACGGAGCAGACCAGGAGCACCTCAAGCTGCTGTCGAAGCTGGCCCGGTCCCTGATCAAAAAGGACTTCACTGCGGCGTTGCGTGCGGCGTCTTCCCGTGAGGAGATCGTCGAACTGGTGGACGGCGCACTGGCGGACAAGCCGGCAGCCCACGCGGCTGCAGCGCCTGCTGCTGATGCGGCGCCCGCCGCGGCTGCCGCCGCCGGAGCCGGCGCTGCCGCCCCCGCCGCTGGTTCTGCGGGACCGAGGCGCCTTGTGGCCGTGACCGCATGCCCCACCGGCATCGCCCACACCTACATGGCCGCTGACTCGCTGGTCGCTGCCGCCCAGGAAATGGGCGTGGACCTGCAGGTTGAGACGCAGGGCTCCTCCGGTGCCAAGCCGCTGGACCCGGCGGTCATCGCCGCCGCGGAAGCCGTGATCTTCGCGGTGGACGTCGACGTCCGCGGCAAGGAGCGCTTCGCCGGCAAGCCGGTCATCAACGCTCCCGTCAAACGCGGCATCGACGAGCCCGCCAAGATGGTTAAGGAAGCGCTCGCCGCAGCCACGGACCCGCACGCCCGCCGGGTCCCGCACTTCGGCGCCGAAGAACAGGCTGAGAAGGAAGCGTCCGAAAAGGGCGAGCACATCGGCCAGAAGCTGAAGAGGGCCCTGCTGACCGGTGTCAGCTACATGATCCCGTTTGTGGCCGGTGGCGGTTTGCTGATCGCCCTGGGCTTCCTGCTGGGCGGCTATAACATCACCAGCGTCGCGGACAAGGTGGTGCTGGCGAACAACTTCGGGAACCTCCCGGAGGGCGGCCTCGCTATCTACCTCGGTGCGGTCCTCTTCAAGATCGGCGCCCTGTCCATGGGCTTCCTGGTCCCCGCGCTGGCCGGCTACATCGCCTACGCCATCGCCGACCGGCCAGGTATCGCTCCGGGCTTCGTCGCCGGTGCGGTGTCAGGATTCATGGGTGCCGGCTTCCTCGGCGGCATCGTCGGCGGCCTGCTCGCCGGCTACATGGCCCACCTGATCGGCACCTGGCAGGTACCGCGCTGGCTCCGCGGCCTGATGCCCGTCGTGATCATCCCGCTGCTGGCGTCTATCTTTGCCTCCGGACTGATGTTCCTGGTCCTCGGCGGCCCGATCGCCGGACTCACCACCGCGTTGAACTCCTGGCTGTCGGGCATGACCGGCGCGTCCGCCGTCGTCCTGGGCATCATCCTCGGCCTCATGATGTGCTTCGACCTCGGCGGTCCGGTCAACAAGGTTGCCTACGCGTTCGCCGTGGCCGGCCTGAGCGCCGGCAGCGCCACCAACCAGGCGCCGTGGCAGATCATGGCAACCGTGATGGCTGCGGGCATGGTACCGCCGCTGGCGATGGCCCTGGCCACCGTCCTCGACAAGAAGCTCTTCAGCCTGGCTGAACGGGAGAACGGCAAGGCAGCCTGGCTGCTGGGCGCCTCCTTCATCTCCGAAGGTGCCATCCCGTTCGCCGCGGCCGACCCGCTGCGCGTCATCCCTGCCAGCATGGTGGGCGGTGCCCTTACCGGCGCCCTCTGCATGGCCACCGGCGTCACCTCGCAGGCACCCCACGGCGGCATCTTCGTGTTCTTCGCCATCGGGAACCTCGTGATGTTCGTGATCTCCATCCTGGCCGGAACCGTGGTCAGCGCCCTGGCCGTCATCGCCCTCAAGCGCTGGGCTACCGCCAAGCCCGCTGCTACCGTGGAGTCCGTTCCCGTAACGGTCTGACCCGGCCTCACCCACTACATATCAACGGCGCAGAACCAACAGGACGCCGAAAGACAAAAGGAGCAAAAATGCCAGAACGTACCGCAACCGTCGCCAGCCGAGTAGGCCTGCACGCCCGTCCCGCCGCGATCTTCGCCGAAGCCGCCGGCGAGTTCGACCTCGACATCACCATCGCCCGCGAAGGTGAGCCGGCCGACGAGGCCATGGACGCCGCCAGCATCCTGTCCCTGATGAGCCTGGGCGCCTCCCACGGCGACGTTGTGGTGCTCCGTGCCGAGGGCACCGGCGCGGACGACGCCCTGGAGAGCCTCGTGAAGATCCTCGAAACGGATCACGACGCGTAAGTAGCGGCACGTCGTTCGACTAACAAAGTGCCAGCGGCCGCCGTCGCGCCCCTCCCCTTGTGGGAACGGGTGCGACGGCGGCCGCTGGCCTTAAGCGCCTGGCTAGCCGCGTTCGGTGATTTTCTTGACGTCGGCCACGAGCATGTCCCACATGCCCTTGGAGTGTTCGGCCGCATCTTCGCTGGCGTTGTTGTCCTGCGAGAGAGTCAGCTGCGTCCGCCCGCCTTTGGCCTCCAGCGTCCACGTCAGCGTGTGGTAGTTCTCCGGCTTGTCCTCCTCGCCGCCGAGGGGGCTGAAATGGGTGTGGACCAGCTTTTGCCCGGGTTCAACTTCGAGGATCGTCCCCTTATCCTCGTAGGTCTTTCCTTCCCATTCCCCGCGCCAGGCGATGGGCCCGCCCACCGTCCAGTCAGTGACGAGGTCTGCGCCGAACATAAACTCTTTCACGGCCTGCGGATCTGTGATGACCTTCCAAACCCTGTCCGGCGGGGCATCGATGGTGATGGTGGACGTTGCCACATAGTTCCCCGGCACTACTTGGCCTTCTTCGCGGTGAGCAGGAGGTATTCCCATTCCATTTGCCACGCAGCATCGCCGTGGGCATCGCCGAAGGAATCCGCGAGCTCCGTGAGGGCCTTGTCCAGTGCTTTGATCTTTTCGTCGTCGTCGGCGAGGAATTTGTAGACCGAGATGGTGGGGCCGTAGTGGGACTTGAAGTACCGCAGGAAATCCTCCGGCTGGTGGAAGCTGTGGATTGCCACGGTGCGCTTCTGCGCCTTGATGTCGGTGATCCTGTCGCCGAAGAGTTCACGCACGTGGTCCTCAATGCCCCAGAGCGGCGGCGGCTGGGCCCCGGGCGGAGGCGGGGGCGAGAACGGCTTCATGGTGGCGAACATCTTTCCGATGAACCCATCAGGCGTCCAGCTCAGCAGGCCGACGGTGCCGCCGGGCTTGCATACCCGTACGATTTCGTCCGCCCCCGCCTGGTGATGGGGCGCGAACATCACGCCCAGGCATGACATGACCACATCGAATTCGCCGTCCCCGAACGGCAGGGACTCGGCATCGGCTTCCCGCCACTCCAGCGCGACGCCGCGGTCGGCTGCCTGGTGCCGGCCGGCGTCGAACATTTCCGGCGTGAGATCGCTGGCGATCACCTGGGCGCCCATCATGGCCGCAGGAATTGCCGCATTACCGGCTCCCGCTGCCACGTCCAGGACGCGCTGCTTGGCCTTGATTCCGCACGCATCAACCAGGATCGCTCCGAGGTCCAAAATCAGTTCGCTCGCCAGTGCGGGGTAGTCCCCCGACGCCCACATGGCCCGATGCTTCTGCTTCAGTGCACGGTCGGCATCTTTGACGTCCGTTGTGTCATTCATGTCGGTGTCCCTCTCCTGTGGCAGGTTTTGAGTGACAGCACGCTGCGCTAACAGGGCTGCGATGCGACCCATTGTGGCCGCACCGGGCCGGGGTGTAAAGCGTCCGACGCTGCTTGCCGGGCCAAAAAGCAAGCAGACTTAGCGTTTCCTTGTTTTTGAACAGGCCCGGACATAGCGTGGAAGCCTGACCAGCAAAGATAGTGCTGCGGCGCACGGGCCACCGGATGAAGGAGGATGACATGCCAGGCAAGAAAAACCCCAGCCTGAAGGATCCCGAGCTCTACGAGGAACTGCGTGAGGACGGTGCGTCCAAACAGAAGGCCGCCCGCATCTCGAACGCGGCTGCGCAGAAAGGCCGCTCCGCCGTCGGCCGCAAGGGCGGAAAATCAGGCGACTACGACGACTGGACCGTCCCGCAGCTCAAAGCCAGGGCCAAGGAAATGGGCCTCACCGGCTACTCCGCCAAGAAAAAGAGCGAGCTTATCTCCGCGCTCCGGAACTCCTAGGCGGCCGCCATCACCGCGCCAGCGGCCCTGAGGTCCACAGCGTCAGGCACGCGTGCAGGATCACGCGCCCTTGCGCGCCCGCGTGGTGGTGGCTTTTGCCGCAGGCTTGGCAGCAGTCGAGTCCGCCTTCGCGGCGGGCTTGCGGGTGGTGGACTTGGTGGCAGTGGATTTTGCTGTGGTGGACTTTGCTGCAGCCGTTTTGGTTCCAGTGGCGCTCTTTGTTCCGGACTTACTCCCGGCAGCGGATTTCGCCGGGGCCTCGTCTGCTTCGTCCTCCTCGGCGTCGGTGTCCTCCGCGGCGCCGGTGTCCTTGGCGGACGCCGCGGCAGCACCGCCGCGCTTCCGGTCAAGGCTGCGCTTGAGGGCTTCCATCAGGTCAATAACTTCACCCTTGCCGCCTTCGCCGGCTTCCACACCGAACGTCTCGTCGGTGTCCAGGGAGTCACCCTTTTCCAGCTTGGCGTCGATGAGCGTGCGGAGCTGGATCTGGTAGTCATCGGTGAAGTGGTCCGGATCGAAATCGGCGGCCATGGACTCCACGAGGGCAGCGGACATTTCGCGTTCCTGGGTGGAGATGCGGACGGACTCATCCAGGGCCGGGAAGCTGGCCTCCCGGACCTCGTCAGGCCACAGCAGGGACTGCAGCACCAGCACATCGTCCTTGATGCGCAGCGCCCCCAGCCGGGTCTTCTCACGCAGGGCAAACTGAACGATGGCCACCCGGTCCGTGTCCTCAAGCGCCCGGCGCAGCAGGACGTAGGCCTTGGGCGACTTGGAGTCCGGCTCCAGGTAGTAGCTCTTCTCGAACATCATGGGTTCCAGCTGCTCCGACGGGACAAACTGGACCACCTCGATCTCGTGGCTGTTCTCCGCCGGGATGGACTTGAGCTCGTCCTTGGACAGCACCACGGTCCGGCCGCCGTCCTCAAAGGCCTTGTCAATGTCCGAGTAGTCGATGATCTTGCTGCACACCTCGCAGCGCCGCTGATAACGGATTCGGCCGCCGTCGGCGTTGTGGACCTGGTGGAGGCTGATGTCGTGGTCCTCGGTGGCGCTGTAGACCTTCACAGGGACGTTGACCAGGCCAAACGCGATGGCACCTTTCCAGATGGCTCTCATCCCTCAAGTGAACCGCACACGGGGCCGGAGGTGAAGACCTTTGGCCGGCGCTAAGGAGCGTGTCCGCGTGGCGGGGCGGGAACTGACCCTGACCAACCTGGACAAAATCATCTATCCGGAGTCCGGCACCACCAAGGCCGATGTCCTGGCCTACTACGCCGCCGTGGCACATGTCCTGATCCCGGCAGCCGCCAACCGTCCCGCCACCCGCAAGCGGTGGGTCAACGGCGTAGGCACGGCGGCCAATCCCGGCGAGGTGTTTTTCCAGAAGAACCTGGAGGAGTCCGCCCCGGGGTGGCTCCCCCGCGCGGCCATCACGCATAAAGACCGCACCATCTATTACCCGATGGTCAATGATCCCGCCACGCTCACCTGGTTCGGCCAGATCAATTCGCTGGAAATCCACGTGCCGCAGTGGCAGGTGGACTCCCACGGCAGGCAGCTGAATCCGGACCGCCTGGTGCTGGACCTGGACCCCGGCGACGGCGCCGGGCTGCAGGAATGCGTTGAGGTGGCGTTCCTGGCCCGGGCCATCCTGCAGGACGTGGGCCTGGAACCCATGCCGGTGACCAGCGGCAGCAAGGGTATCCACCTCTACGCCGGCCTGGACGGAACCCAGACCTCCGACCAGATCTCGGACTTTGCGCATGAACTGGCCCGTGCCCTGGAGGCCGACCACCCGGATCTCGCCGTCAGCGACATGAAGAAAACGCTGCGCAAGGGCAAGGTCCTGGTGGACTGGAGCCAGAACAGCGCTGCCAAAACCACCATCGTGCCGTACTCGCTTCGCGGCAGGCCTACGCCCATGGTTGCGGCGCCACGGACCTGGCGGGAGCTCGGCTCCCCCGGCCTTCAGCACCTCGACTACAAGGCCGTGATGCGCCGGGTGAAGGCAGGCAAGGACCCGTTCGCCGCCGTCGCCAGCGGCTCAGGGCACCCGGCCGAGACCAAGCACGACGGCGGCACTCACCCGCGTCTCGAAAAGTACCGTTCGATGCGCGACCCGGACGCGACGCCCGAACCGTTCACGGGCGCCGAAGGAAACGGCGACACCTTCGTCATCCAGGAGCACCACGCCAGCAGGCTGCACTTCGATTTCCGGCTGGAGCATGACGGCGTGCTGGTGTCCTGGGCCCTGCCCAAGGGCGTGCCGGACTCAGGCGGCAAGAACCACCTGGCCGTCCAGACCGAGGACCATCCCCTGGACTATGCCACGTTTGAGGGCACCATTCCCAAGGGCCAGTACGGCGCCGGCGAGGTGACCATCTGGGACCACGGCACGTACGAACTCGAGAAGTGGATCAACGGCCGGGAGGTCATTGCGACGCTCACCGGCTCCGAGGGCGGAGGCCTGGGCGGGACCAGGAAGTTCGCCCTGATCAACACCGGCCGGGGCCAGGGCAAGGATTCGGACGGGCAGTGGCT
>DATCVX010000653.1:0-2395 GCA_036566705.1 Arthrobacter sp.
TGGACATTGGCCATCGCGTGCGGTGGCCGACGAGCTCCGGATGATCAGGCTGGCGGAGGCAGAGGCGGCGACCTAACTAACCCGCCTCGCTGCTGTTAACCTGCCCGGCTGACCGGCGACGGCGGCAGGCCCCAGGTCATCTTCCGGATGGTCTCACGCTGGAGTCCGCTCAGCGCGGCGAGCTCGTAGTCATCCATGACGCCGAGCCGGCGGGCCGTGGCGAGGAGTTTCGCGCGCCGCCCCTCAAGATCGGCCTTCGTCTCTTCAAGCCCGGCCAGCTCCGACGTCAACTCGCCAATCACCGCCAGATGCTGCTCCGCCGGCACGCCGGACGGATATAGGTCCTCGGACGACAGGCCGATGGTCCGCACGGACCAGCGTGACAGTTCCGAGGCGCCGGCGAGGCGGGTCACCTTCATCCCGTCACAGAGCGCCTGGGCGATCTGCTGGTTCAGCCGGACGGACAGGGAGCGGATGCTGCTCGCGTTGAAGGAAAGCCGCTGCCGTTCCTCCCGAAGTTGTGCGCGGATCCGGTCCGCCTGGACAGCAGCCGTGTCAGGCTTCCGCTTGCCCCGGTAACGGTAGCCGCCGCCGTCGGAAGGGTTCGTAAAGGCCAAGAGCACTCCTCGGTTGGGATCCCGCTGAGCGGGCCGGCTTACGTAGAAGGCTAGACAGAACTGCCCGGCCGCGGAAATACCAATAGTGCGTGGAGCCATAACCGGAACGTGTGGCTGGGAGCGGCCGCTGGCGCGAATCAGGGCCGTTCCGGCACCGACCTACCCGCCAGCCATAAGGGACGCTTATCCGTCCACGCACTTTAGGTCTTATCCAGACCCGTCGGAATTCCCTAGTGTCGAAGGAACTGAGTACCGCTTTCTCCTGAGCCCCTAGGAAGAGACCATGTCTGAATTTGTACCTGCAACGCGGGTATCCCGCATCAAGTCCTCCGCCAGTGTGGCCGCCGCGGCCCGTGTGCGGGAGTTGAAGGCAGAAGGCCGCCGCATCCTGGATCTGACGGTCGGCGAACCGGACTTCGACACCCCGGAGCACATCAAGGCGGCGGCCGTCGAAGCCATCAGCCAGGGGGAGACCAAGTACACCTCCGTCAACGGCACCCCCGCGCTCCAGCATGCCATCCTGCAGACCATCGAGCTGCGCACCGGCCTGCACTACACCCCGGCCGAGATCACCATCGGCGGCGGCGCAAAGCAGGTTATCTTCACCGCGTTTATGGCCTCCCTGGACTCCGGCGACGAAGTGATTGTGCCCGCCCCCTACTGGGTTTCCTACCCGGACATGGTGCTCGCGAACGAGGGCACCCCCGTTGTTGTGCCCTGCGGCGAGGACGTCGGATTCAAGCTCACCCCGGATGCCCTCGCCGGAGCCCTCAACGACCGCACCAAGTGGGTCATCCTGAACACACCCTCCAACCCCACCGGCGCCGTCTACTCCCCGGCGGAACTGCGTGCGCTCGCGGACGTCATCGCCGGCTTCCCGCACGTCTTCGTCCTCACCGACGAAATATATGACCAGATCTACTTCGGCGAAGGCCGGCTGACCAGCCTGGTGGAAGTGGCTCCCGAGCTGAAGGACCGCATCCTCGCCGTCAACGGTGTGTCCAAGGCCTACGCCATGACCGGCTGGCGGCTGGGTTACGCGGCCGGGCCCGCCCCGCTGGTCGCGGCGATCAACAAACTCCAGTCCCAGATCTCCTCCTGCCCGTCGTCCGTCAGCCAGGCCGCCAGCGCCGCCGCGCTCACCGGCGACCAGGGCTTCGTGAGGGACAGCGTCGAGATTTACCGCAGCCGGCGGGACAAGGCAGTTGCCGGGCTCAACGCCGTCGACGGTCTTTCATGCGCGACGCCGGAAGGCGCCTTCTACGGGTACGTCAACTGCGCGGGGGCCATCGGGAAGACGACGCCGGAGGGCGCGGACATCCGCGATGACCAAGACTTTGTCCTCTACCTGCTTGACCACGCATCCGTAGCCGCGATCCCCGGCTCCGCCTACGGGCTGGGCCCGTACTTCCGCATCTCCTACGCCACCAGCCTCGACATCATCGAAGAATCCATCGCCGCCATCGACAAGGCCGTCCAGGCCCTCATCTGACCCGCACCCACCGAAGGAAAACACCGTGATCCACGTCAAAACCAGCATCGACCGCCCCGCCGCCGACGCCGTCAGCCGCCTGGCGAAGTTCTCCTCGGCCACCATCCACGAGGCCCAGGGCCGTAAGGGCGCCCTCAGCTCCAAAATCAAGCCGATCGATCGGGCCATGTCCTTCTGCGGCCCCGCCGTCACCGTCCGCTGCGCCCCCAGGGACAACCTCATGCTGCAGGTGGCCATCCACTACGCCGAAGCCGGAGACGTCATCCTCGCCGCGGCAGGGGAGTTC
>DATCVX010000654.1:0-2626 GCA_036566705.1 Arthrobacter sp.
CTGAACGCCTGAGCGCCCCTGGAATCCGTTTCAAGGCCCTGCCCTGGAGTTCCCGCCTGGCACTCGTTTTCCTCACGGTGATCGCCGTTGCCGCCATCTTCGCGCCGGTCATCGCCCCGCACGATCCGCTGGAATCCTTCATTCCGGCCACCCCGCCGGGCGGCGAACACTTCTTCGGCACAGACCGGCTGGGCCGGGACATCTTCTCCCGGCTGCTCTACGGTTCCCAGTCCTCGCTGCTGATCGGCCTTGGCGCCGTGGGCCTGGCCGTGGTGGCCGGAGCCCTGCTGGGATCCCTCGCCGCCACGTCCAGCAAGGCCGTGAATGAACTGATCATGCGCCTCATGGACATCCTGATGGCGTTCCCAGGCATTGCCTTGGCCGCGGTGCTGCTGGCGGCTTTCGGCAACACCGTGCCCACCATCATCGTGGCCATCGCCGTCATCTACACCCCGCAGCTGGCCCGCGTGGTCCGCGCCAACGTGCTCTCCCAGTACGGCGAGGACTACGTCCGGGCGGAACGGGTGATCGGCGCCGGCCGCTTCTACATCCTGCTCAAGCACATCGTCCGCAACACCGCCGCCCCCGTGCTGGTGTTCGCCACGGTGATGGTGGCCGATGCCATCATCCTCGAAGCCTCGCTGTCCTTCCTGGGCGCCGGCGTCCAGGACCCCGCCCCGTCCTGGGGCAATGTCATCTCCTACGGCCGCAACCTGGTCCTGTCCGGCGGCTGGTGGGCCACCACATTCGCCGGCCTCACCATCCTGCTCACCGTGCTGGCGCTGAACATCCTGGCCGAAGGCCTCACCGATGCCATGGTCAACCCGAAGCTGCGCCGGGCGCCGGCCGTGAAGGACGACGACGGTTCCTCCGCCGCTGTCCCCGCCACCGCCGTCGACACCGAGATCGGGACGTCCGTGGCGCAGGGTTCCGTGGTGGAACAGCACGAGCTCGACGGCGTCCGCGCCGCCTCTGGTGATGCAGCCCCGTTCGCCGGAGGTGCGGGAGGTTCGGGTGCCGAAGGTGCCGGCGTCCTCCACGACCCGCGCACGGCCCTCGCCAACCCGCACGCCCTGCTGGACCAGGAGCTGAAGCTGCTCGCCGCCGTCGAAGCCGGCCGCGCCGACCGGCTTCCGCAGGTGCCGGCCTCCGCCCGCACCGTCCTGGAAGTCCGGAACCTGTCCATCCGTTTCCCGGGCCGCTTCGGCGACACCGCGATCGTGGACAACGTCTCCTTCACGGTCCGCGAAGGCGAAACCATGGGACTGGTAGGCGAATCCGGCTGCGGCAAGTCCATCACCTCGCTGGCCATCATGGGCCTGCTGCCCAAGACGGCCCAGGTCACCGGCTCCATCAAGTTCGACGGCAAGGAACTGCTGGACCCTGCAACGGGCAACAGCAGCGCCAAGGCCTACCAGGGGCTCCGCGGCGAACAGATCGCCATGGTCTACCAGGACGCGCTCAGCTCGCTGAACCCGTCCATGAAGATCAAGGACCAGATGCTGCAGCTCACCCGCCGCGGCGGCCGCAAGACCCCTGCCGAACTGCTGGAAATGGTGAAGCTGGACCCCGTCCGCACCCTGGCGAGCTACCCGCACGAGCTCTCCGGCGGCCAGCGCCAGCGCGTCCTGATCGCCATGGCGCTGTCCCGCTCGCCCAAGATCGTGGTGGCCGACGAACCCACCACCGCCCTGGACGTCACCGTGCAGAAACAGGTGGTGGACCTGCTGAACGAACTGCGCGAGCAGCTCGGCTTCGCGATGGTCTTCGTCAGCCACGACCTCGCCCTGGTGGCGTCGCTGGCCCACCGCATCACCGTGATGTACGCGGGCCAGGTGGTGGAATCCGCCCAGGCGTCCGAGCTCCTGCAGAACCCCAGGCACGAATACACCAGGGGCCTGCTGGGCGCCGTGCTCTCCATCGAGGCCGACGCCGTCCGCCTGCACCAGATCCCCGGCACCGTGCCCGCACCGCAGGACTTTGCCGCCGGCGACCGCTTCGCGGCCCGGTCCTTGCGGGCCGACGCCGACCCCAACCAGCAGCTGGTCCTCACCTCCGTCCGCGGCGATGCCGACCACTACTGGGCCAGCCACCTGAAGGAGGACGCACAGTGAGCGTTTCCACCGGTAAGCCGGTCATCGAGCTGAAGGGCGTCAAAGTCCATCACCGGGCACGGACGGGCAGCCTGTTCCGCCCCAACATCGTCAAGGCCGTCAACGGCGTGGACTTCAGCATCAGCCGAGGTGAAACCGTGGGCATCGTGGGCGAGTCCGGCTGCGGCAAGTCGACGCTGGCCTCGGTGCTGGTGGGCCTGCAGGCGCCCACCTCCGGCGAAGTCCTGTTCCACGGCAAGCCAGCCATCAAGCGGAACGCCGCCATGCGCAAGGAATTCGGCCGCTCCGTGTCCGTGGTCTTCCAGGACCCGGCCACGGCGCTCAACCCGCGCATGACCGTCCAGGACATCCTCACCGACCCGCTGCAGATCCACGGCATCGGCAACGCCGCATCCCGTGCGGCCAAGGTGAAGGAACTGCTGGCCCTCGTGGGCCTGCCGCAGTCCGCGGCCGAGGTCACGCCGTCCCAGGTTTCCGGCGGCCAGCGCCAGCGTGTGGCGATCGCCCGCGCC
>DATCVX010000655.1:0-3449 GCA_036566705.1 Arthrobacter sp.
TCGAACACCCTCACCATCGCTGTTCCGCCAGGCAACCCGGCCGGAATCACCGGCTTCAGGGACCTTGCACGGTCCGGCGTCAGGGTGGTGGCCTGCGCGAGCCAGGTGCCCTGCGGAGCCGCAGCCCGGGCCATCGAGCAGGAAGCCGGCACCTCGCTCAGCCCGGTCAGCGAGGAATCCTCGGTCACCGATGTCCTGGGCAAGGTCACGTCCGGGGAGGCCGATGCGGGGCTGGTCTACGTCACCGATGCCATCGGCGCGGGCAGCAAAGTGGAGTCGATCCGGTTCCCTGAGGCAACCTCAGCCGTCAACAGGTACCCTATTTCCGCGGTGAAAGGCGCCCGGAACAAGCGGGCGGCGGACGCTTTCGTGGACCTCGTCCTGGGCAGCCAGGGGCAGACGGTGCTGGGTCGCGCCGGTTTCGGAAAGCCATGAAGACTCCGGCGCTGAGACCCCGCAAGGCCGCCACGTACACCGGCATTCCCGCCTGGATCTATCCCGTCGCAGCCGCAGGAGGGTTGCTGGTCCTGCTCCCGCTCGCTGCCATGGCGGCCAGGGTCAACTGGCCGCAGTTCATCCCGCTGGTCACCTCGGAGCCCTCCCTCACCGCTTTGGGCCTGAGCCTGCGCACCTCGGCCGCCAGCACCGCCCTGTGCCTCCTGCTGGGGGTTCCGCTCGCCCTGGTCCTGGCCCGCGGCAGCTTCCCCGGCCAGCGGGTCCTGAGGTCCCTGGTGCTGCTCCCGCTGGTGCTTCCGCCCGTGGTGGGCGGCATTGCGCTGCTCCATACCTTTGGCCGGCAGGGCCTGCTGGGCCGCACCGTTGAGGTCCTGGGCCTGCAGATCGCGTTTTCCACCACGGCCGTGGTCCTGGCCCAGACGTTTGTGGCCCTGCCCTTCCTGGTGGTCAGCCTGGAAGGCGCGCTGCGAACGGCGGGGCCCAGATACGAGGCGGTGGCCGCCACACTCGGCGCCCGCCCCGGCACTGTGCTGCGACGCGTCACCCTTCCGCTCGTGCTGCCGGGTCTTGCCTCCGGTGCTGTGCTGTCCTTCGCGCGCAGCCTGGGCGAGTTCGGCGCCACCCTCACCTTCGCCGGAAGCCTGCAGGGGGTAACCCGGACGCTGCCGCTGGAAATCTACCTGCAGCGGGAGACGGACGCCGATGCCGCCGTTGCCCTCTCCCTGGTCCTGGTGGCAGTTGCGGCGGCCGTGGTGGCACTTGCGTACCGCAGGCCCCGCCCTGCCGGCCATGGTCCGGAAAGCGCCCCGGGCCCACGCGAAAGCCCGACGGCGGCGCCCACCGCGGGGAGCGCAGTCCGGTGACGTTTACGGTCCAGGCCGCCGTGGCCGCCCGGGATTTCGACGTTGCCCTGACCGTGGGGCCGGGCGAAACCGTGGCCGTCATGGGGCCCAACGGCGCGGGAAAATCCACCCTCCTCAACGTCGTTGCCGGACTGCTGCACCCGGATTCGGGCAAAGCCGAGCTGGACGGCAGGACCCTGTTCAACCTCGCCGCCGGCCGCGGTGAATGGACCGCCCCGCACCGCCGCGGGACCGCCCTCCTGGCGCAGGAGCCGCTGCTTTTTCCACACCTGAGCGTCCTGGAGAATGTGGCGTTCGGCCCCCGCAGCGCCGGCATTTCGAAGCATGCGGCACGGGCGTCAGCCCTGCGCTGGCTGGCGGAGGTGGAAGCTGCCGAACTGAAGGGCCGCAGGCCAGCGCAGCTGTCCGGCGGGCAGGCCCAGCGCGTGGCGGTGGCGCGGGCCCTCGCCGCCGACCCGGGCCTCCTGCTCCTGGACGAACCCATGGCAGCCTTGGACATCCACACCGCCCCGTTGCTCCGGCGGCTGCTGAAACGTGTACTCGCGGGCCGCCGCGCCATCATCATCACGCACGACGTCCTGGATGCCCTGATGCTCGCAGACCGGGTGGTCATCCTGGAAAACGGCCGGATCGCTGAGCAGGGTCCCACACGCGAGGTCCTGCAGGTGCCGAAGAGCCGGTTCGCGGCAGGGCTCGCCGGCCTGAACCTCGTCACCGGCACCATCGCCGGCCACGGGCTGCTGGCCGGCGACCTGGCGGTTTATGGCCAGCACGACGAACTGCCCGGGGAACTGCCCGCAGGCCAGCCCGGGGTGGCCGTCTTTCCGCCGTCGGCCGTTTCCGTTTTCCTCACCGAGGCGCACGGCAGCCCAAGGAACTCCTTCGCCGTCACCGTGACCGACCTTGAACCCTATGGCGACCGGATCAGGGTCCGCGCCGGAGCCGGCGGGCAGCTCAGCGCCGACGTCACACCGGAAGCAGCCGCCGACCTGGGGCTCGTCCCCGGCGCCCAGGTGTATTTTGTGGTCAAAGCCGCGGCGGTCTCCATCTACCCGGCCTGAGATCATCCCCTGGGGTGAACCTGCGTGCCGCTGCCGTGGCTAGGCTGGTCAGCGCCGGCCCAACCGCGCCGGCGCTGATGTGGGGGAGTGCAGTGAAGCTACGGAACAGGAAAATTACGACGGCGGCCGCCGGGCTGGTGCTCGCGGCCGGACTGGCAGGGTGCAGCCTCTTCCCGTCGCCCCGGCCGCCTGCTCCGTTGCCGGCCACCCCCACCTCAATGCTGCCGGCGACCTGCCCGTTCCTGGCGCCGGAGGACGTCCGCCCTGTCCGGATTCCCCTGGGGACGCCCAGGGAAGCAATCGGGGGCGTGCTGAACGCCTACGGGGCGTGGCTCAACGCCGGGTCCGAGACCCTATCCGCGTGGCAGGCCGGCGTCACGGCTCCGCGCGAATGTGTGGACGGCCTGGCCGCAGCAAACGCCGAGGCGTACTCCACCACCATTTTCACCAGCCACAGCGACGTGGCCTGGCAGCAGTACTTCAGCGCCGTCGAACGGATGAACGTCCAAACGCTGCGGGGCGTCCGCGATGCCACGGAAGGCCAGGGAGGCCGGGGCGCCTTCGAGCTGCTGAAGGAGATCGACTCAAGCTCCACAGAAAACGGCACTTTCCTGAAGTTTGATGCCGTGTACAAACCTGCCGCCGGAGCGCCCGCCGGGGCCACCTGGGAGGAATGGGACCAGCCAACACGCTGGTACGTGGAGCTCGTTCCTGCCGGGGACTTCCTGGTCATCACCTATGTGGAGCAGACGCCGGCCGCCGGCTATCCCTAAAAGCTATTGACTAGCTTTGTCACTTTGCGTGACACGGTTCACAGCAGCGAGTAATATCTCTTGTGGATCGCCACGCACCCATGGCCGGTCCATCCACTCAGCTGAGCCGATCGGCGCACGCAGGCCCTCGGGCGGGTGGCTCCTTGGGGGAGCCACCCGCCCGGGATGTTTAAGTCGGGAGTGCCGCCCGGGTCCTCGGGCCCTGGGGCTGCCGCAGCCACAGGGATACAGTGCAGGGGTGGCCATATGCGGAACCCTGAGGCATCGCCTGTTTCAGGGTTCGCTGTGGGCAAACA
>DATCVX010000656.1:0-16513 GCA_036566705.1 Arthrobacter sp.
CCTCGGCGTCGACGGGATCTTCGCGCAGGGTGCGCAGGAAAAGCTGGGACAGTCTTGTGACCACGGGGCGGTATCCGTTTCTGGGGAATGGCTGCTGGAAGCAGGGCCGGGCAATTCTTCTGGGTACTAATCTACCGGCAAAGCACATCTTCCCCCGCGGCGTCCGCGGCCGGCATCCCGCCGCCAAGCTCCCGGGCCCTGGACAGCGAAGAGCCACGTCCGGTGCTGCAAAGCCCCTGGCCCCCCATTCGGGCTGGTCATTGCATCCGTACGTGGCTCTTCTTGCCGATAACGCCGTTGATTACTGGTGAGGACTGGTGAGACCGTCCACCCCACTCCAGCGCAGCTAGATCGAACCTATGTGATTGCCGCCACAATGACAAGGGGTTTCATCAAATCGAAGTTGTTGACTGCTCCACTTGACGGGCTTAGCTTTAATTCATCAAATGATGAATTAAAGCTCCAAGCCTTCGGAGGCAGTCATGTCCCACTTAGCAGCGGCAGCATCCTTGGCAGGTTCCGGAGATGACGTGGCCGTGGCCACGAGCTCCCTGCGTGTCATCCGGGGCAAGGTACCTGTCCTCCGGGGCCTGGACTTTGCCATCCCCGCAGGACGGATCACCGGCCTGCTGGGCCCGTCCGGCAGCGGGAAGACCACCCTGATGCGTGCCATCGTGGGAGTCCAGCGGCTGAGCTCAGGGTCGGTGACCGTGCTTGGCCTCCCCGCCGGCCATCCGTCGCTCAGGCACCGCGTGGGCTACGTGACCCAGTCTCCCAGCGTCTACCCGGACCTGACCGTGGCGGCCAATGTCCGCTATTTCGGGGCGATGCACCGGAAAGGGCGCGCCGACGCGGCCGAGGCGATTGCCGCCGTCGGGCTTGAACAGCAGTCCCGCCAAAAGACAGCCGATCTTTCCGGCGGCCAGCTCAGCCGGGTCTCCTTGGCCTGTGCCCTGGTTTCGCACCCCCGGCTGCTGGTCCTCGACGAACCCACCGTCGGCCTTGACCCTGTGCTCCGGGCCGACCTCTGGGACCGCTTCAGATCCATGGCCGAGGCCGGCACAACGCTGCTGGTCTCCAGCCATGTGATGGAGGAGGCAAGCCACTGCGATTCCCTGCTGCTGCTGCGCGAGGGCAGGCTCCTGGCCCAGCTGACGCCGGCGGAACTCGGCAGCCGCGGCCACAGCGCTGACCTGGAGAGGGCGTTCCTGCACATCATCCGTGAGGCGGAAAGTGCGGCGGCTTCGGGCGTTGACACCGAAAGGGCTGCAATCCAGGGAAGGACGGTGCGGTCATGAACCCGGTGATGATGCTCGCCACGACCCGGCGGGTCCTGGACCAGCTGCGGCACGACCACCGCAGTGTTGCCCTGATCCTGGTGGTTCCGGCGCTTCTGCTGACGGCCGTGTATTTCCTGTTCGAGAACGAGACGCTCCCTCCCGGGATGCCCAGGACATTCGACCGTGTGGGCCTGATGATGCTGGCCATTTTCCCGTTTGTGGTGATGTTCCTGGTCACCTCTATCACCATGCTGCGGGAACGGACGTCCGGGACCCTGGAGCGGCTCCTGACCACGCCCATCCACAAGGCCGACCTGCTGTTCGGCTACGGGCTGGCATTTTCCATTATGGCTGCCCTGCAGTCGCTGGTTGCCACGGCTGTCGCCTACTGGATCTTCGACCTGGACATCAAGGGCAGCCCCGGCCTGGTCGTCATGATCGCGGTGATCAACGCCATCCTGGGCGTTGCGCTGGGCCTGCTGTGTTCGGCGTTCGCCAGGACTGAATTCCAGGCCGTCCAGTTCATGCCCGTGGTGGTGGTGCCGCAGATTCTCCTGTGCGGGCTGTTCGTTGCCCGCGACCGGATGAATGAGGTCCTCGAATCCATCTCCAATGTCCTGCCGCTTACCTTTTCCGTGGACGCCCTGCAGGAGATAGCAGCCAACGTCGAAGCCACGGACCAGCTGTGGTCAGACGCCGGCACCATGCTGGCAATCGTCCTGGGAGTACTGGTCCTGGCCTCCCTCACCCTTCGGCGGCAGACCGCATGAGCGGCACGCAGGCCGCCCGGAAGCCGGGATCCGGCCGGAGGGGACGGCGCGAAGGGGCAACTGAGTCCCGGGAGCATATCCTGGCCACGGCCCGCCGGCTCTTCGCGGAGCACGGATTCGACGGCACGAGCCTTCGGCAGATTGCCCGGGAGGCCAATGTTGACCCGGCCATGATCCACCACTTTTTCAAGGGCAAGGATGAGCTCTTCGCCCTGAGCGTGGCATTGCCGGCGGATCCAGCCCAGGTGCTGGAAGGGGTGGACCAGCACGATCCCGAGCACCGAGCGGAGGCAATTGTCAGGGCAGTGCTGAAGCTGTGGGAGAGTCCGGCCCAGCACAGCCTTGTGGCGTTCCTCCGGGGCACCATCGGCTCCAAGGCCAAGACCCTGCTGTTGCGGGAAGTTGTGACCCGGACCGTCATCAGCCGCATCATGGCCGGCGTGCCCGGCCCGCCGGAGGAAGTGGCCTTGCGGGGAAACCTGGTGGCCACGCAGGTCGTAGGCGTGATGCTGGTCCGCTATGTGGTCAGGCTGGAGCCGCTGGCCTCGGCGTCACCGGAGGATGTGGTGCGGCTGGTGGCTCCAAACGTCCAGCGTTACCTCACCGGAGAGCTGGACGGTGTGGGCTGACGCCTGACGCCGGAAAAATGCGCTGCCCTAAAAAAGCACGGTGGCGAAGGTGCCCCGCTGGGTGAAACCGACGCGCTCGTAGGTGGATCTGGCCTTGGTGTTGAAGCCGTTCACGTACAGGCTGGTGACGGGGGCGATTTTCCGCGCCTGTTCGACGACGGCCGCCATGTAGCCGGCGCTGAGGCCCTGCCCGCGGTACAGCGGGTTCATCCAGACGCCCTGCACCTGGGTGACCTCTGCCGTCACGGCGCCGAGTTCGGCCTTGAAGATGACGTCTCCGGCGGGGCTGAGATGTACCAGGGAATGCCCTTGCCGGATGAGGCCCTCCACGCGGCGGCTGTAGAACTCGCGGCCGCCCAGGAAGGGCGAATAGCCCACTTCCTCTTCGAACATGGCGGCGCACGCCGGAAGGATCCGGTCAAAGTCGGCGAGCCTGCCCAGCGTAAGGTCCGTGTTCGGTTCCACAGTGGGCGGCCCGGCCAGGGTGAGGAGCGGCTGCTCGGAGCGCACCTCATGGGCGGTATGGCCCAGCACCTCAAGCTCGGCATGCAGGGCAAGCACCGGTTCGGCGGGGCCGAAGGCCGAGGCATAGCGGCGCCCAGTCCGGTTGGCTGCCGCGGCTATCAGCCCGGCGAAGGCGGGGTCCAGCTGGACCGGAACCAGGTTGGCTCCTGTCCAGCAGGCACCCACCAGCATGCCGTCGTCGAACACGCCCAGGACCGATGCCCCACCTGCGGTGGGCGCGGCGGTGCCGGCCGAGCGCAGGTGGGCAAGGATGAAGACGTTGGCTACCGGATCCTGCTGGGCCAGGCGCCGCAGTGCCGACGTGTCCGCACCGGCAAGGGTCCGGACGGAAATGCCCGCCGGCGCCGTGCCGTCCTTATGAGACGCTAACCACGGGGCTACCCTTGACAGCATCTTCGCCATCGGCCTCCCCCATCTCTTCAGCGATACGCATGGCCTCTTCGATCAGTGTCTCAACAATCTGGTCCTCGGGGACAGTCTTAATGACTTCACCCTTCACAAAGATCTGGCCCTTACCGTTGCCCGATGCCACCCCAAGGTCCGCCTCGCGGGCTTCACCGGGGCCGTTGACGACACAGCCCATAACGGCAACGCGCAGCGGGATTTCCATACCCTCCAGCCCTGCCGTGACCTGCTCGGCCAAAGTGTAGACGTCCACCTGGGCGCGTCCGCAGGACGGGCAGGACACAATCTCCAGTTTGCGCGGGCGCAGGTTGAGGGACTGCAGGATCTGGTTTCCGACCTTGATTTCCTCTACCGGCGGCGCTGACAGGGAAACCCGGATGGTGTCGCCGATGCCCCTGGACAGCAGGGCACCGAAGGCCGTGGCCGACTTGATGGTGCCCTGGAAGGCCGGTCCGGCCTCGGTGACGCCAAGGTGGAGGGGCCAGTCGCCCTTTTCGGCCAGCATCTCATAGGCAGCAACCATGATCACGGGGTCGTTGTGCTTGACCGAGATTTTGAAGTCATGGAAGCCGTGCTCTTCGAACAGGGAAGCTTCCCAGACAGCCGATTCCACGAGGGCCTCGGGGGTGGCCTTGCCGTACTTCTTCATGATGCCCGGTTCCAGCGAGCCGGCATTGACGCCGATCCGGATGGACGTGCCGTGGTCCTTGGCAGCCTTCGCAATTTCCTTGACCTGGTCATCGAACTTGCGGATGTTCCCGGGGTTCACACGGACCGCGGCGCAGCCTGCTTCGATGGCTGCGAACACGTACTTGGGCTGGAAGTGGATGTCCGCGATGACCGGGATCTGCGATTTGCGGGCGATGATGGGCAGCGCCTCCGCATCATCCGCGGACGGGCACGCCACCCGGACGATGTCGCAGCCGGAGGCTGTGAGCTCGGCGATCTGCTGCAGCGTCGCGTTGATGTCCGTGGTGGGTGTGGTGGTCATGGACTGCACGCTGATGGGGCTGTCCGAGCCGACCCCCACGGAACCGACCTTGATCTGGCGCGTCTTCCGGCGGGGAGCCAGGACGGGCGGTGGTGCTGACGGCATTCCCAGGCTGACCGAGGTCACGTGGACTCCTTGGGTAGTGAGATGTAACGGAGAAGAGGAAGGTCAGTGATCAGGACGCGTGTGCGGCAAGAATGCCGATCACGGGAGTCCATTCGGTGGTCCGGATTCCTGCGATGGTGCCTGCCAGGGCGAAGGGATCCTGCTTGAGCAGTTCGTTCAGCTCCGTCTCGTCCTGGACCTTGAAGATCAACAGCGCACCGGCGCCGTCGCCATAGGGTCCGCTGGTCAGGAGCCGGCCGTCCTCGGCAAGGGTGGCCAGCCAGGCCCGGTGCGCGGGACGGCTCTCATCGCGGGCGGCAGCGGAATCGGCAGCGTAAACGTACTCAACAGCAAAAACAGTCATAAGGACACCCTATCCCCAGCGACGGGCCTGCGCCGATCCGGCCAAGGCCGCCAAACCCGTGGCATGGTCCCTGGCCTAGGACAGGAACAGGACTTTCACGCCGGCCGCAACCCCGGCAGCCCACAGCATGGAGGTGAGCGTCCCGATAATAAACCGCTCGGCGGCCACCGGCGTTTCCTTTAGCTCAGCGAACCGCCCCAGGCCCTTGATGGCCACAACGTAGGCAATGGCCACCGGCTGCCCGGTCAGGATGGCCAGGCACACCGCGAGGCGCTCCAGCACGCCGATGATCGCTCCGCCGCGCAGGATCCGCTGGGCAGGGGCCGGTGTTGCGTCCGACGGCGGCCTGCCGCCGCCGGTGGTCAGCTCGCCGTCCACGGATTGTCCCCCGCCGGCCTGCTGTTCCGCCGGGATGATGTCCACGGTCACGTCGGCTGACGGGTCCTCGGCAGCGGGGCCGGCTTTTTTGGCCGCGTCCGCCCTGTCGTCGATGGTCCTGGCCAGCCGGAAGACCAGGGCGGTCACAGGCCAGCCGGCGAATCCGGCCACCAGCAGGGCCGCCGTTATCCAGAGTGCGTTCACCGGTCTCCTTCAATCTGGGAATGTGCGTGCTGCAGGAGCATTGCCGCGGCAGGCCTGGCCGCCCATTCTTCCTGCCATCCGGACCTGAGCACGGCACGGCTCACCGACTGTTCCGTGATTCCCAACTCCTTGGCCACGAGTTTCTGGCTGCCATGCCTGCCCCCGCCATCCTGAAGGCGGCGGAGCAGGTCGACCACCCGCCATTGGGCGTCGGTCCGGTCCTGGACCAGGCGGCCGATCAGGCGGAGCACTGCCTCGGCGTTGGCGCAGGCCACGGCTCCTTCCCGGGCAGGCTGCGGTACTTCCGCTGTCCGGCCAATACTGCCGGACACCACTGACAAGGGGACGTGGCCGGCCGCGGTCTTGGCAAGGTCAACGGCCTTGCGGGCGGCCACGAAGCCGGTTCCGGCCCCTTCCCGCGGGCTGGCGCCGGGCGCAAGCACCACGGTGCCGATGCCGATCCCCACGTACCAGTGGCCGCCGCGCAGGGCGTGCAGGGCAATGTCCACCACCTCGGCCGGATCGGCTACCAGTCCCTGAAGTTCGTCGCCCACGGAGCGCTCAAAGGCCGCCGGGGTGAGGCCCGCCAGTTCGGAGATAAGTTCCGGAACGCGGTCGACGTCGGTACTGCTGCCGCGCTGGTCGATCGTCAGGACGTACATGAATCAACCGTACGCAGGTGAGGATGAATAATCAACTAAAAATAGCTGATTACCAAAACTCAGCTGAAATAAGCTGATTCTTAAAAATCAACCGGCGCCATTCCCTGGGTTTCAGGCTGAAGCGGTCGCCACCAGGCCCGGCGCTGCCCTGGTCTGCCGGGATGCGCTCCACGCGATCCACCCGCCGGCAACTGCCACGAGGAGGGCCCCGGCGGCCTGGGTGGGCAGGCTGCTTCCCGTTGTCGCTTGCCCCAGCACAGCACCCAGGATGTAGAACACCACGATGCCGGCCACCCACAGCAGCCCGGCCCAGCGCGGCAGCATCCGGGAACGCCACACCGCGATCCCCAGCATGACGTTACCGGCGCATGCGAGCACCAGGCCAAGCAGGAACGCCCCGGTCAGGGACGCCGGAAACTCCAGCTGCATCACGTCTTGGTTTCCGGCCAGGTAGGCCTTGCCAATGGCGGGAGTGGCAAACGTGGATATCACGGCCGGCACAAGCAGCAAGGCTGTACCGGCGACAGCGGTGGCCAGCGCTGCCAGCGCCAGCCGCCCCGCGCGGCTGTTGGCCAGGTAGCAGCCCAGCGCGAAGACCCCGAAGAGGGCCAGGATGGTGCCTGCGGTGCTGCCGAACAGGTGGCTGGACTGGTACGGGTCGGAGCTGACAAAACGGGCCCAGGCCTCCGGGTCCTTCTCCTGGTCCGGTTGCGGGTCCAGCGTGGACCAGGCGGTGACGATCCACGAGACAGGCAGTGTCCACAACCCTGCCCGGATCCAGCGGATGATGAGATGCGAGTTCACTTGTTCACCTTTCCCCAAGCGGGCGAGGCGGCCCGGAATGGAGATTCTGTGAGTGGATACAGCAGGGGCATCCGGATCAGCGTGCCCCCAGGGAGGCCTGTCGCTGTCTGGGGCGGGTACCCTGTGGACGGCAGCAGGGGTGCAACCACGGCCCACGGGTGCCGCGAACGTGCGCATATCTAATGGTAGTTCCGGAGGCCGGTCACGGCATCAGCAGTCAGCCAAACAGGTTGATGGGCTTGACGATGTCTGCGTAGATGAGCAGTGCACTCATCCCCATGAGCAGTGCAGCGACCACGTAGGTGGCCGGCAACAGCTTGGCGATGTCGAACGCACCGGGATCGGGCCTGCCCAGAACCTTCGCCACCCGGCGCCGGGCACCTTCATAGAGCGCGCCGGCTACATGGCCGCCGTCGAGCGGCAGCAGCGGAACAAGGTTGAACACCGCCAGGGCAAAGTTCAGCCCGGCGAGCAGCCCCACCAGGGCCCCCAGCCTGGATTGCAGCGGCACGTCTTCCATGGCCGCGACCTCGCCGGCCACACGCCCTACGCCCACCACACTGATGGGTCCGTTCGGATCGCGCGGCTCCTCGCTGAAGGCCGCCTTCGCCACGCCAACGACGCGCGCCGGGAGGTTGAGCACTACGCCGGCCACCTGCCGGATGTTCTCCCCCGCCATGGGCAGGACGGCCGACGCCGGCTGCGCCACCAGTTCGCTCTGCGCACCAATGCCGAGGAAGCCGACGTCCTGGTACAGGAGGTTGCCGGCGTCGTCCTTTGCCTGGCGTCCGTCGACGCCAACAATGGGCCGGGCAGACAGAACGGGGGTCACGGTGGTGGTGACCGGGGCGCCGTCCCGTTCCACGGTGATGCTGACTTCCTTTCCGGCGGAAGCACGGATCCACTCCGTCAGCTGGTCCCAGCTGGTGACCGTTTTCCCGTCAAAGGAGGTGACCTGGTCGTTGGGCAGGAGCCCTGCTGCAGCGGCGGGCGTCAGTTGGCAGTCTGCGGAATCCGGGTCCACCGTCTCGCCGGCCGCAACCTGGCATTTGGAAACATCGGCGATGGTGGTGGTGGGCGTAGCAATGCCGAAGCCCATCAGGAGAACCGCGGTGAGCGCCAGGCCGATCAGCAGGTTCATGGCCGGGCCGCCCAGCATCACAATGATTTTCTTCCACACTGGAAGCCGGTAGAACACCCGGTTTTCGTCTTCCGGGCCCACCTCCTCGTGGGCCATTGACCGCGCTTCAGTGGCCAGCGTCTGGAACATGCCGGTGCTTGATGGCCTGACTGTTCCGTCCTCCTTGTTCGGCGGGTACATGCCGATCATGGAGACGTAGCCGCCGAGGGGAATGGCCTTAACCCCGTATTCCGTTTCGCCCTTGCGCTTTGACCACAGCGTTGGACCGAACCCGATCATGTACTTGGTGACGCGCACCTTGAAAAGTTTCGCGGGCACCAGATGGCCCACTTCGTGCAGCGCAATGGACGCGGCGATGCCGATCGCCACGAAGACGACACCGAGGATAAAGAGGAGTACGGGACTCATGGGTGGATTTACTGCTTCCTAGAGACTGCTGACTGCTAAACGTTCGTGGGCCCTTGCCCGTGCCCAGCTTTCAGCTTCCAGCACGGACTCCACCGTCAGCCCGGAGGATCCTGGGTGTTCGCTGAGAACGGCGGCGACGGTGTCTACGATGTCGGTGAACCGGATGGACCCGCGGTGGAAGGCGGTGACGGCCTCCTCGTTGGCGGCGTTGAATACGGCCGGGAAGGTGCTTCCCTGCTTCGCTGCGTCCTTGGCGAGGTCCACAGCGGGGAAGGCCTGCGAGTCCAGCGGCTCGAACGTCCAGCTGGTGGCCCGGGTCCAGTCGCACGGCGATGCAGCTTTGGGCACCCGGTCCGGCCAGCCCAGCCCCAGCGCAATGGGCAGCCGCATGTCCGGCGGAGAGGCCTGGGCGATGATGGATCCGTCCACGAACTGGACCATGGAATGCACCACGGACTGCGGATGGACCACAACGTCGATCCGGTCCAGCGGGATGTCGAACAGCAGGTGGGCTTCGATGACCTCGAGGCCTTTGTTGACCAGGGTGGCGGAGTTGGTGGTGACCATCAGCCCCATGTCCCAGGTGGGGTGGGCCAGCGCCTCCTGCGGCGAAACCCTGTGCAGCTGATCCTTGGTCCGGCCGCGGAAGGGTCCGCCGGAGGCTGTCAGGATCAGCTTGTCCACTTCGTCGGCGGAGCCGGAGCGCAGGCACTGGGCAATCGCGGAATGTTCGGAGTCCACCGGCACGATCTGGCCCTCACGGGCCGCCGTCTTGACCAGGGCTCCACCGACGATCAGGGACTCCTTGTTGGCCAGCGCCAGGGTGGCACCGGATTTCAGGGCGGCCAGCGTGGGGGCGAGCCCAATGGAGCCGGTGATCCCGTTGAGCACCACGTCGGCGGGGATTTCGGCAATCCGGGTGGACGCATCGGGGCCGGAGATGATCTCCGGGCGGTAGCCCTGCCGTCCTGCGCGGCGTGCGGCGTCGGTGATCAGGTCTTGCAGCTGCTTTGGGTCCCCCGACGCGATGCCGACGGCGGCCGCACCGGTATGGACAGCCTGGCGGGCCAGTAGTTCCAGGTTCCCTCCGCCGGCGCTGAGCGCCACGACCTCAAAAAGGTGCGGGGCGCCGTCGACGACGTCAATCGCCTGGGTGCCAATGGAACCGGTGGAGCCGAGGAGGACGATTCTGCGTGGCTGCATTGCTTAAGTATCCCGCACTGCATCGGACTGGCCGGTTAAGGGCCGGCCAGGCCGGTAACCACGGCGAAGGTATAGCCTTGAAGGTGCGTATCCGGATGCCATTGGCATCCGGGCCGGGGGCTAGGCGCATGGCGGCTCCGCTGCCAACGAACCAGTTTCTGTCGGTATGCTGCAACTGAGGCATACCCCTGGACGTCAAGGATACGAACATGGGCCGTCGTCGTGCCCCCACCAGGCCAAGCTACCCTCGTTGGATCCGGACCTCAGTTGTGGCCGCAGCCGTAGTCGTGGGCCTTATCGCCGCCGCCCTGGTCCTGCCGGCCCTCCTCAATCCGGGCCGTAGCGGCCCGTCGCAGTCCACTGTCCCCGAGCCACAGGCAGAAGTCGTCCTACCGGCGGACCGCCCAGCTGCGAGCGCAGGCGCGGACCCCTGCATTCCCCTCAATGTCCTGGCATCACTCGAAAACGCAGACATGGTGCGGTCGTTGGCGTCAGCGTACGTTGCCAAGCCGCGCAGCGTGGACGGCAAATGCGTCTCCGTGAAGGTGAGCCAGGAGAAATCCGGCGTGGCGGCAATCGGTGTGGCGGGCCGGTTTGCCTCCGTTCCTGCCGCCGGGCGCCCTGCCGTGTGGCTGCCGGATTCCACGGCATGGCTGCGCGTGGCCGAAGACCACGCCGGGAGCACCGTCCGGCTGGATGGCGCCAGTGTGGCCAGGAGCGGAATCGTTGTGGCCATGCCGGCCTCGATGGCCCAGGCGATCGGTTGGGACGCCAAAGCGCCGAGTTGGGACGAAGTCCTTGCGGTGTCCAAGGATCCAGGCGTCTGGGAACGCCTTGGCCACGCGGACTGGGGCAAGTTCAAGTTCGGCAAAGCCAGTCCCACAGTTTCCACGTCCGGGCTCATGGGCCTGGTGGCGTCCTACGGTGTGGCCGGAGGAAACCTCAAGGAGATACAGAACGATCAGCTGACCCAGCCCTCCGTCATAACCAAGGTCAAGGATGGCGAGCTGAGCACAAGCCACTACATGGCCACGCCGGAACACTTCCTCTGGCACGCCCGGCAGGCGGACGACGCCGGCGACGTTTCAGAATTCCTCTCGGCGGTCATCATCGACGAAAAGTCAGTATGGGACTATAACCGCGGAATTTCGAGCAACGACGGTGTCACTAAGCAGGCGGGCCCGGCGCCACGGGAGCCGCTGCTGGCCATCTACCCCAGCGATGGCGTCCTCGTTGCCGACAATCCCGCTCTAGCACTCACCGGTGACTGGGTCAGCAGCCAGCAGGGCCTCGCCGCCGAGGACTTCCTCGCCTACGCCCGGACTGAGCAGGGACAGGAAGTGGTCAAGACCACCGGGTACCGCACCATCCAGGACAAGGTGGACCCTGCGGTCGCCAGCACCGGCCGCTACGCGCAGTCCCTCCAGCCGGTTCCGCTTCCCAGCGCGGACGTACTGGTCAACGTCCAGAAAAGTTTTCCGGACGTCCGCAAAAGGGCCCGGGCGCTGTTCCTGCTGGACGTCTCCGGCTCCATGGGGCAGGAGATTGCCCCGGGCGTAACCCGCTTGCAGGGCGCCAAGAACGCGGTGACACGCGCCCTGGACCACTTCACCGACGACGACAAGCTGGGCCTCGCAGCGTTCTCCCATGTAGGTGATGGCCCGCTGGTTCCTGGCCTGGTCAGCCCCGTGTCCCCCTTAAAAACGAACAAGAGCGACCTTTTGGCGAAACTCAACGCCCTGCAGCCGGTGGCCGCCACACCGCTGTTCGAAGCCGTGGGCAAGTTCGCCGCCGAACAGGCAAGCGAATACAACGAATCCGAGATCAACACCATCGTGCTCCTCAGCGATGGCAAGAACGACAGCACCCACCCCGGTGACCTCAAGTCGCTGACGGAGCAGCTGAGTCACCAGCACCACAGCACCCCGGTGCTCGTGTTCACGCTCGCCTACGGTGCCGACGCCGACACTGAGTCCTTGCGGGCCATCGCCAAGGCAAGCGGGGCACACTTCTACGACGCCACTGACCCGAACCGCTTGGAAGCCGTATTGGGTGACCTCGTGACCAGCTTCTAATCCCAGGCACCCCGGCCGGATAGGGTTGGGGTAACCCAAAGATCCGCGGCGGGCGTAACGTGGACAGCGTGGACTGGGTTTCCTGGTTCGATGCGCCGGAGTACGAATTCGCCCGGCAGGTGCTGCAGCGCGGCGTCGCAGCGCTCTTCCTTGTTGCGTTCCTCTCCTCCTTCAACCAGTTCCCCGCGCTGCTGGGCGAACGGGGGCTGCTGCCGGTTCCGGACTACCTCGAGGGATTCAGCGCCCGCAGGCGTCCCACCCTTTTTCGCTGGCGCTACTCGGACCGCTTTCTCCGGGTGGTGTGCCTCTCCGGGATGGCCATCGCGGCCCTCCTGGTGGCCGGTCTCCCCCAGCTCGGCCCGCCGTGGCTGCCGCTGATCGCCTTCCTGGCCCTGTGGCTGCTGTACATGTCGATCGTCAACGTGGGCCAGACGTTTTATGGCTTCGGCTGGGAGATGCTGCTCCTGGAGGCCGGCTTCACCGTGGCCTTCCTCGGATCGGACCAGACCGATCCGCCACGGACCATGATGATCCTGGTGGCCTGGCTGGTGTTCCGGCTGGAGTTCGGCGCGGGGATGATCAAGATCCGGGGCGGCCGGGAATGGCGCGACCTGACCGCGCTCTACTACCACCATGAGACCCAGCCGATGCCCGGACCGCTGAGCCGGCAGGCACATTTGCTGCCCAGGCCGTTCCACCGGCTGGAGGTCCTGGGCAACCACTTTGCCCAGCTTGTCGTGCCGTTCTTCCTCTTCGCGCCGCAGCCCCTGGGAAGCGTCGCTGCCGGGGTCATCATCTTTACGCAGCTGTGGCTGGTGGCCAGCGGCAACTTCGCGTGGCTGAACTGGATTGCCATTGTGCTGGCCTTCGCCGCCGTCAGCGACCCAGCGGCCCATGCTGTCCTGCCATTCCTGCCGCTGGACTGGCACACCGGAACAGGAGCCGGCGGAGAGACTCCGCTGTGGTGGCTGGCCATCACCCTCGCCGCGACCCTCCTGCTGGTGGTGCTGAGCTATTGGCCGGTGCGCAACCTGTTCTCGAAGCGGCAGTTGATGAATGCGAGCTTCAACCGCTGGCAGCTCGTCAACACCTACGGGGCGTTCGGCACGGTCACGAAGCAGCGGATCGAGATCGTTGTTGAGGGCACCGCGGATGATGATCCGGAGGAGTCCGGCTGGCAGGAGTACGGCTTCAAGGGCAAGCCCGGGGACGTGCGCCGGCTGCCGCGGCAGTGGGCCCCGTACCACCTCCGGCTGGACTGGCTGATGTGGTTCCTGCCGCTCCGGTCAGTCCATGAGGAATGGTTCTACGCATTCCTCGCCAAGCTGCTGGAGGCAGACCCCCAGGTGCTGCGGCTGCTTCGCCATGACCCGTTCGACGGCGGCCGGCCGCGTTGGGTGCGCGCGCGAAGCTACCTGTACCGGTTCTCCACGAGGGCGGAGTTCCGGAAGACCGGGGAACGCTGGGTCCGGACGCCCCTTTATGAGGCCATTCCGCCGCTGTCGCTCCGCCGGTCGCCCGGACGCCGGCCGGCAAACTAGCCCCGGAAGGCTAGGTGTGGATCCCCGCGCGGCGGATGGTGGCTTCCGCGTGCTTGAGGATGGGCCCGTCGATCATCTTGCCGTTGTACTGGAACACACCTGATCCGGCGGAGGCGGCGGCCTGCAGCAGTTCCGTGGCGGCGGACACGTCGGCCTCGGACGGGGCGTAGGCCCCCCGGACCACGGCCGCCTGGGTGGGGTGGATGCAGGCTTTGGAGCCGAACCCGGACGCCACGGCGTCGGCGGCCTCCACGGCAAGGCCTTCCAGGTCCGGGATGTTGACGTACACGGCGTCCACGGCGGCCTTTCCGAAGGCGCCGGCGGCAAGGAGCACGCTGGACCGGGCGTGCAGGGCAACGGCGCGGTAGCCGCCGTCGTCCTTCCTGCTGGACGTGCCGCCCAGGGAAGCAAGCAGGTCCTCGGCTCCCCACATCAGGGCTACCACGTTCGGTTCGGCGGCTATCGCGGGGGCGTTAAGGACGCCGGCCGCTGTTTCGCAGAGGGCGACAACGTGGAAGTCCTCCAGCGCTTTGAGCTGCCCGGCACTCTCAGCCTTGGCAAGCATCACGGTGCGGTACGGCGTGTGCGCAAGGCAGTGCAGGTCCTTTTCGAATTCTTCGGTGCCGGCCGGGTTGATCCGGATGATCGTCCGGCTCGGGTCGAGTTCGGGTCCTTCGCCGGCGGCGCCCAACTGGGCGAGGATCGCGCCGCGGGCCCTTTGTTTGTCCGCAGGCGCCACAGCGTCCTCAAGGTCGACGATGACGGCGTCGGCACGTTCGGCGGCTTTCTGGAAGCGCTCGGGCCGGTCGGCAGGGCAAAAGAGGAGGGCTGGCCCCATCACAAAGGTCATACAGCCATTGTCCCCTTTTGGCCGCCGGTTTGCTGCCCGGAATGTGCCGCCCTTGTCCACATCAGGCAGCTCCGCGTCGCCAGCGCCACCACGGCGCCGTCCTGGTTCCGGCCGGTGTGCTGCATGGTCACGATCCCCTGGCCGGGCCGGGAGCCGGAGAGCCGTTTCCGGGTGATCACCGTCTCGGTGTACAGCGTGTCCCCGTGGTACAGCGGATGCGGGAAGGACACATCGGTCAGGCCCAGCTGGGCGATGATGGTGCCCTGTGTCAGCTGCGACACCGACTGCCCCACCATGGTGGACAGCGTAAACATGGAGTTGACCAGACGCTGGCCGAACGGCTGCCCGGCGCTCCAGGCGGCGTCCAGGTGCAGTGCCTGGGTGTTCATGGTCAGGGTGGTGAACAGGACGTTGTCGGTTTCGGTCACGGTGCGTCCGGGCCGGTGGGCGTAGAGCACGCCCTCTTCGAGTTCGTCGAAGTACAGTCCGCGCTGTTCGATGACGCGGGGAGTGTCCGCCGTCATACGGTGAGTTCCTGGTCCTCTTCGAAAAGCTCGGCTCCGGTGGCCGCCGCCACTTCCTCCACGGACACGTTGGGGGCCAGTTCGCGGAGCACCAGCCGGGAGGAGCCGCCTTCGGTGACGACGTCGATCACGGCGAGGTCGGTGATGATCCGGTCCACGCAGGCTTTGCCGGTCAGCGGCAGCGAGCACTGCTCCACGATCTTGGGCCGGCCGTTGCGGTCCACGTGCTCCATCATGACGATCACCTTTTTGGCGCCGAAGACCAGGTCCATGGCTCCGCCCATGCCCTTGACCATCTTGCCCGGGATCATCCAGTTGGCGAGGTCGCCGTTCTGTGCCACTTCCATGGCGCCGAGCACTGCAACGTCGACGTGGCCGCCGCGGATCATGCCGAACGACGAGGCTGAGTCGAAGAACGCGGCGCCCTTGTTGACGGTGACGGTTTCCTTGCCGGCGTTGATGAGGTCCGGATCGACGGCATCCTCGGCGGGGTACGGTCCCACGCCCAGGATCCCGTTCTCCGAATGCAGCACCACTTCAACGCCGGCCGGGATGTAGTTGGGGATCAGCGTGGGCATGCCAATCCCAAGGTTGACGTACTGCCCGTTGCTGAGCTCGCGGGCAACCCGGGCAGCCAGTTCGTTGCGGGTCCACCCCTTGGCTTCCTGGTCGGCGCCTTCCGGATGGCCGACGGCGGCACGCCGGTATTCCGGACGGACGGCTTCGGGGCGGGGAGGCGCTCCCTGCGGGCTGCTGGACTCCATGGCTATGCTCCTGCCTGTTCTGTGGCTGCCGGCCGGTTAAGGGCAACCGTCCGCTTTTCGATCCGTTTTTCACCGGCGGGAACAAGCACCACCCGCTGGACAAAGATCCCCGGGGTGTGGACGTGTTCAGGGTCCAGCTCCCCCGGTTCCACCAGCTCCTCAACTTCGGCAATAGTGATCTTGCCGGCCATGGCGCAGAGCGGGTTGAAGTTCATGGCCGTTGCGTGGAAGACGAGGTTGCCGTGGCGGTCGCCCTTCCAAGCGTGGACCAGGCCGTAGTCCGGGGTCAGCGACTCCTCCAGGACATAGTCGACCCCGTTGAAGGGGCGCACTTCCTTGGCGGCTGAGGCGATCGCGATGCCACCGTCGGCGTCGTATTTCTGCGGCAGGCCGCCGTCGGACACCTGCGTGCCCACCCCGGCCTTGGTGTAGAAGGCGGGGATCCCGGCGCCGCCCGCCCGGAGTTTTTCCGCAAGGGTTCCCTGCGGGGTCAGGACCACTTCGAGTTCACCGGAGAGGTACTGGCGCGCGAACTCCTTGTTTTCGCCGACGTAGGAGCTGATGGTCCGGCGGATCCGGCCGTCACGGAGGAGGACGCCCAGCCCCCAGTCGTCCACGCCGCAGTTGTTGCTGACGGTTTCCAGGTCCTTGGTGCCGTGACGGTGCAGCGCGTCGATCAGGGCCACCGGGATTCCGCACAGGCCAAACCCTCCCACCGCGAGGGAGGCGCCGTCGGGGATGTCCGCTATGGCTTCCTCGGCGCTGGCAACAACCTTGTTAATCATCAGTGATCCTCTCCGGCCGGCTATTACAGTCCGAGTTCGCGGGCGATCAGCATCAGCTGAACCTCTGTGGTGCCCTCCCCGACTTCAAGGATCTTGGAGTCGCGG
>DATCVX010000657.1:0-2555 GCA_036566705.1 Arthrobacter sp.
CCCGGCTGCACCATCCCCGCACCCTGGTGCGAAGCCCACCACATCACCTACTGGTCACGCGGCGGAACCACCAGCACCGACAACGGCACCCTCCTATGCACCCATCACCACCACCTCATCCACAAAGAACAATGGCAAATCCAGGTCAAAACCGGCATCCCCTGGTTCATCCCGCCACCCCACATCGACCCCCGACAAAAACCCCAACGAAACCACCACCAAACGTAATCCGCTGATCAGGTTCAGCGGGATAGCCAATGCAGGGCAGCTTTATCCGGACGACACTTGTAATACAAGTTTGATACTTGTACTCTAAGTAGGAGGGCAATGCAGCCCGGCCAGCCTGTTTTCGAGGAGCACCCATGAGCACCGTAGACCTCATCCGTCACGTCAGACTTTCCACCGCGAGGCTTCCTCTCGCCGTGCCGATCAGCGATGCCAAGGTGTTCACCGGGCGCCAGAAGCCCATGACGGAGGTGGTCTTCCTCTTTGCCGAGATCACCACGGAGCAGGGCCACAGCGGCATCGGCTTCAGCTACTCCAAGCGAGCCGGCGGCCCCGCCCAATACGCGCACGCCAAGGAGGTCGCCGAGGGCATCATCGGCGAGGACCCCAATGACATCGGCAAGATCTACACCAAACTCCTGTGGGCAGGCGCCTCCGTGGGCCGCTCGGGTGTTGCCACCCAGGCGCTGGCGGCCATCGACATCGCCCTCTACGACCTCAAGGCCAAGCGGGCCGGACTCCCCCTGGCCAAGCTCCTTGGCTCCTACCGCGACTCTGTCCAGACCTACAACACCTCCGGCGGCTTCCTCAACGCCTCACTGGAAGAGGTCAAGGCCCGCGCCACGCAGTCCCTCGACGAAGGCATCGGCGGCATCAAGATCAAGGTTGGCCTGCCGGACAGCAAGGAAGACCTGCGCCGGGTCGCGGGCATCCGCGAGCACATCGGCTGGGACGTCCCCCTCATGGTGGACGCCAACCAGCAGTGGGACCGTGCCACCGCGCTGCGCCTGGGCCGCCAACTGGAGGAATTCAACCTCGTCTGGATCGAAGAGCCGCTGGACGCATACGACTTTGAGGGCCACGCCCACCTGGCCAACGTCCTGGACACCCCCATCGCCACCGGCGAGATGCTCGCGTCGGTAGCGGAACACAAAGGCCTGATCAACGCCAACGGCTGCGATATCATCCAGCCGGACGCTCCGCGCGTCGGCGGCATCACCCAGTTCCTGCGCCTCGCAGCCCTCGCGGACGAGCGCGGGCTGGGGCTGGCGCCGCACTTCGCCATGGAGATCCATCTGCACCTCGCCGCCGCTTACCCGCGGGAACCGTGGGTGGAGCACTTCGATTGGCTGGACCCGCTGTTCAACGAACGCCTCGAGACGAAGAACGGCCGCATGCTGGTTCCGGACCGCCCCGGCTTGGGCGTGACCCTGAGCGACCAGGCCCGCGCCTGGACCACCGAGTCCGTGGAGTTCGGCGCGTAACCTTGAACCCATGAGCCGGAACCTGACTGCGGACCTCGCCGCCGACCTTCGCACCCGCATAGTGGACGGCGTCATCCAGCCTGGCGACAAGCTGCCCAGCGAAAACTCCTTGATGGGCGAGTTCGGAGTCAGCCGTACCGTGGTGCGGTCCGCGCTGACGCGGCTCCAGGCAGAAGGGCTCGTGGAAACCGAACGGGGGCGGGGCAGCTTCGCGCTGACCCCGCCCGACGACGGCCCCCAGCCAGTGCCGGGCAGCCGGCCGGTGGCCAGCGTCGAGGACCGCCTGCACCTGCTGGAATTCCGGATGGGCGTGGAGGCCGAGGCTGCGGCCCTGGCCGCGCGGAACCACACCGACCGCCAACTCCGGGCCGTCAACGCGGCCCTGGAGCAGTTCACCAATAGCCCGGACCACCCCGGCCACGCGATGAAGTTCGATTATGAATTCCACCGGGCCATTGCGGCCGCCTCCGGGAATCCGTTCTACTCGGACTGCCTTGCGGCCTTGGGCCAGACCATGATCGCAATGCCGCGCACCCGGCTGATGACCGGCGTCGAGCATTACGCCCGCGACCACTTCGACCAGGTGATCCACGAGCACCGGTCCATCGCCGCAGCGATTGCCGACGGTGACGAGACGGCAGCTGCCGCCGCAATGCGCAGCCATCTGGCGAATTCCCGACGCCGGTTCAAGGCCTCGGTTCGACCGCCAGCCGAGGCCCCACTCGCCGTCGAACCGCGGTAATGCCCTGGGGGCATCAAACAATGCCATATGCGTGTTGGACGCGCATGGAAATTCCTGAATAAGGTGGATTCCCTCGCTGTGGTGCGGACCACAGCACTTGAACCGGGTCTCCGGACCCCCACCGCAATGCCTAAGGAATTTCCCCCATGCAGTCTGTAGACACCGCTGTCACGGATGTGGCCCTGGCCACGAAAAAGTTTTTCAAGCGGGTGCTGCCCATCATGCTGGTCATGCTGGTCTGCAACCAGCTGAACCGGTCCAACATCGGCTACGCCCACGAGCACCTCGAAGCGGACGTCGGGATCGGCGCGGCCGCCTACGGC
>DATCVX010000658.1:0-1643 GCA_036566705.1 Arthrobacter sp.
GTGCTGTTGGGCGAGCCACCGCTGTTCCCGCGGCACCAGGAAGTGGAACTGTCCTGGAAGATCCTGGACCCGTTCGAGGAATACTGGGCCGGGCTCGATGAACAACCGCAACCCTACGCACCGGGCAGTTGGGGGCCGGCCTCGGCCGACGCCCTGCTGGCCCGTGACGGACGAACCTGGAGAAGGCCATGATCGTAGATCTTCCCGATACCACCACCTCCAAGATCTCCAAGAAGATCATGTCGCTGCGCGAACAAGGCGGCGTGATCGCTCTGGGGCGTGTGCTGACCCTGGTGGTGGTGACGAAGTCCGGGCAGGAAGAAGACGCCATCGAGGCAGCCAACGAAGCCAGTAGGGAACACCCCTGCCGGATCATCGTCCTGGCCGACGCAGGCGTTGAAGGCCCGGACCGGCTCGACGCGCAAATCCGTGTCGGTGGCGACGCCGGCGCTTCCGAAGTCATCGTCCTGCGCGGACACGGGCACATGGCCCACGAAAGCGAATCCCTCGTCGCGGCCCTGCTCCTCCCGGACGCACCGATCGTGGCCTGGTGGCCGCACGGCGCCCCGGAAAGCGCCTGCGAGACATCCATCGGCCGGATCGCGCACCGGCGCATCACCGACTCAGCCAACGAACCGGACCCGAGGCGCGCTCTGGAGAACATCCGGGCCACCTACAAAGCCGGCGACACCGACCTCGCCTGGACCCGCCTGACCAACTGGCGCATGCAACTCGCCGCCGTCTTCGACCACGTCGATGCCAGGTCCGTGACCGCCGTCGAGGTTCAAGGCGCCTACGATTCCGCCAGCACCCACCTCTTGGCAGCGTGGCTTAAGAACTCCCTGAACGCTCCCACCACCGTTGTGGAAGGAGAGCCAGGGATGGGCATCCGCGGCATCAGGCTCCGCCGCGATAACGGGGATGTCCAACTGTCCCGGCCGGGTCAATCAGGGGTGATTCTGACCCAGCCGGGACAGCCCGCACAACGCATCACCCTCCCCCGCAGAAGCCTCAAAGACTGCCTCGCAGAAGAACTCCGGCGCCTCGACCCCGACGAGGTCTTCGGAGAAGTGATCGGCGCGAGGCGTGCTTAGATCATCCCGCCGCGCGCGCCGATGATCAGTTCCAAGGACCGGAGCACAGCGAACGGTACAACGCCGCTGGTTCGCGGGTTTTGTGGCGATACTTTATTGCAGATTTCAAAGCGGTAATTCCCGCTGTTTCCGGAAGCTTCGATCAAGTGCGTCGTCAGCTCAGCCGCCGGGTCGGCTCTCACAGACACCGCCACAGCGTCCCAGTCGTCTACCGCGAGGGCGACGGCGGCAGCCACGTTGAGCGACTTGGGGAACAATTGAGTGGCTCGGGCGGCGGACCCGGCAAAGATCTCGATGGGGCCGGCAGTATTCCGAATGCGATCAGCCTCAACCTCGTCCATCCACGGCTGAATCAGGGAACCCGGCAGCTTGGTTGTGGTTATCCTGACGGCGTCGTACCCCGTTGCGCGGGCGCCCGACGCCAACAGGTCCAGGCCACCAATGGAGCCCGGGGTCAAGAAGAGCCTGCCAGGGCCTGCGGCCGACAGTTGCTGTGAGAGGTGTGGGTCCGCAAGCGCCCCGAGTGATGTAGCGAGCAGGTCTACGCCC
>DATCVX010000659.1:0-5091 GCA_036566705.1 Arthrobacter sp.
CAGTCGGTGCCCCGGTATCTGTACGAGGCGGCGGCCCTCGACGGCGCCACCGCCTGGCAGCAGTTCCGCCACATCACCATCCCCATGGTCCGTCCGGTCACGTTCTTCCTGATCGTCACCAGCATCATCGGAGGCTCGCAGATCTTCGTCGAAATCAACATCATGACCCCCACCGGCGGACCGGAGTTTGAGTCGGCTTCCATCGTTTGGTACATCTGGCAAAAAGCGTTCGACAACCTCCAGATGGGCTACGCCTCGGCCATGTCCGTGGTCCTGGGACTGCTGGTGTTTACCATTACCTTCATCCAGTTCCGGCTCAACCGCCGCAACCAGTTTTCGATCGATTGAGGCAGGCAGCCATGTCCGCACAGAACGTCATCACCACCCCGCCGCTGGAACCCACCGACGCCATCCCGGCCGCCGCCAGGCGCGGTCCGTCCGGCCCGCCGCGGGGGAGCGGCCAACGCTCGGCAAAGGCCGGGCTGAAGCTTGGCAACGTCATCACCACGCTTATCCTGTCCGTGGGTGCCGTCATCATGATCGCCCCGCTGGCCTGGACCTTCTCCACGTCGCTGAAAACCAAGGACGGGGTGTTCGAACTCCCGCCCCAGTGGATTCCGGACCCGTTCGTCTGGGAAAACTACGCCCGGATCTGGACGGCCGGCCCGCTCCTGACCGGCATCCAGAACAGCCTGATCGTGGCCTGCTCGGTGACCATCATCGGTTCGCTCACCTCGGCGCTGGCTGCGTTCGCGTTCGCCAAGATGCGGATGCCGTTCAAGAACGTCCTGTTCCTGGGGCTCCTGTCCGGCCTGATGATCCCGTTCCCCACGCTGATGATCCCGCAGTTCACCATCTTTGCCAGCATCGGCTGGGTGGACACCCTGCTGCCGCTGATCGTGCCCGGACTCTTCGGCAACATCATCATGATTTTCTTCCTGCGCCAGTTCCTGAACAGCATCCCTGACTCCATCGTGGAAGCCGCCAGGATCGACGGCGCGTCCTACCTGCAGATCTTCTGGACGCTGATCATGCCCGCCATCAGGCCAGCCCTCGCCGCGCAGTTCATCCTCTGGTTCATGGCGGTGTGGAACGACTACCTGGCGCCCATCATCTACCTGAACTCACCCGGCACCCAGACCCTGCAGCTGGTCATCGCCAACTTCAACGCCCAGTACGCCATCCAGACCGACTACCCCCTGATCATGGCCGCCTCGTTCATCGCGCTGCTGCCCGTGCTGATCGTGTTCATCGTCTTCCAGCGCCAGATCATCGAATCCATCGCACTCTCCGGGTCCAAAGGCTGAACCATGACAACCGCAGATATCACCAGCGCTGACCCCAGCGCAGACCCGGCCGCCTGGGGTGCCCGGCACGCGCACGACCCCACGGTGGTCCGCGACGACGACGGCACCTACTACATGTTTTCCACCGATTCCGTGGCCAACTCGCAACATATTCCTGCCGGGGTACATATACGAACTTCCCCGGACCTGGTCGAGTGGACATATGCCGGAACTGCATTCGATGGCGTCCCGGGACCCGCGGCGGAATGGTCCGGCGCGAAGGGACTGTGGGCACCCGAGGTGGTCCGCTGGGAGTCCGGGGACTGGCGCATGTACTACTCCGCGTCCACTTTCGGCTCCAACACCTCGGCGATCGGACTGGCGGTTGCACCGTCGCCGTCGGGCCCCTGGCGGGACCGCGGCCTCGTCGTGGCCACCCGGGCGGGGCAGCACTCACAGAACGCCATCGATGCCGCCGTGACGTTTGATGCCGACGGCGCGCCCTGGCTGATGTACGGTTCGTTCTTCTCGGGCATCTACATCCTGCCGCTGGACCGGTCCTCCGGGCTGCCGCTTGTGGAGGGGGACCTTGGGGCGGCCATCGCGCGCCGGCCGAAGTCAGTGGAAGGCGCGGTGGAAGGGGCGTTTATCCTCCGCCGGCCCGGGGACGGGCGGTACGTCCTCTTCGCTTCCTACGATTCGCTCTTCAGCTCCTACAACGTGCGGGTGGCTGTGGCGGACGCCATCACCGGCCCGTACCGGGACTCCCACGGCCGCGCCATGACGGACCTGGACGCGCCGCCGGCGTCGGTGGGCACCAAGGTGCTGGGCAGCCACCAGTTCGACGGCGGCACGGGCTGGCTTGCGCCCGGCCACAACTCGGTCCTCACCCAGGACGGTCCGGACGGGAGCCGTGAACACTTTATGGTCCACCACGTCCGGTTCGCGGCCGACCCCACCGAGCATGTGGTGCAGCTGCGGCGTTTGTTCTTCAACGCCGCCGGCTGGCCCGTGGTTTCACCCCAGCCTTTCGCCGGCCGGGAAACCGAAACCTTGCCGTCGCCCGAGCCCGTAGGCGGCACGTGGCAGGTGCTCCGCTTTGATCCCGAGTCCACGGAACTCGTCCCCGCCGTAGCTGCCGAACTGGCAAGCGGGGTTCCCATGGTTTCCGACGGGACACCCGCCCCTGCCCGGCTGCGTATCGCCGGGGAGCAGGACGGATCCGGGGAGGCCGTCGAGCTTGATGCTGTGGTGTTTGGATCGTGGGACCCTGTCCGCGGCAGCTCCGCGCTGTCGTTCAGTGGAATTGACCAGCATGGCGTGGCCTGGAGCGGAACCAAGGGAGGCGTCATATGACTGATGCTTCGCTGGGCTGGGCCGGGCGGGTGATGCAGTGGCTGGGCTTCGCCACCCGGCTGGTTCTGGTCAATGTGCTGTTTGTGGCCGGAGCCCTGGGCGGGCTGCTGCTGTTCGGGCTGTTCCCGGCCGCAGTCGCCGCCACCACCGTCCTTGCCCGGCTGCGCCTTGGGGATACCGGTGGTGACAGCGCCGGCGGGCACGTGGTGAGGGACTTTGCCAGGGTGTACCGCGCCCAGTTTTGGCAAGCCAACCGGGTGGGCAGTATTTTCTGGCTGGCCGGCGTCGTGCTCTTCCTCAACGTCCTGACCGTGACCGGGACGCGGGCAGCGGCCTCTCCTGTGCATGCCGTGCTGCTGGTGCTTGCGGCGGTCGCCGGCCTCGGAACCCTGGCCGCAGCCGCGACGGCCGTTGCCCTGTGCAGCCGCTACCGTGACTCGGTTTCCAGCACCTGGCGGACCGCGTTTGTCCTGCCCCTCGCGTCTCCCCTCATGAGCCTGTCGCTGCTGGCCACCCTGGCGGCCGCCGTCGTCATCTTTTCCGCACTGCCGGTGCTGGTGCCGCTGGTGGGGGCATCACTTCCACTGCTGCTGTCGGGCTGGCTGGTGGGACGCCGTCTGGCCGTCCTCGAAGCAGCGGAGACGCCGGCCCCGGCGGCGGCCGAATCCGCGCACACCACCGTTCCGGCCGCCGCTTAAGCGCCTCAACTTTTGATCCCTAACTTCCAACCCCCGACTTCTACAACGTTATACAGAACAGGAAAGAACCGTGACCATCACCTCCGCTGCTGCTGAACAGACCGACTTGGCTGTTGTGGCACCCACCGTCATCACCATCGACCGGGCCGCCGTCGTTGCCCCCGTCAGCCGCCGTATCTTCGGCTCCTTCGTGGAGCACTTGGGCCGCTGCGTCTACGACGGCATCTACGAACCCGGCCACCCCACGGCTAACGAGGACGGCTTCCGGTTGGATGTCATTGAACTCGTCAAGGAGCTCGGCTCCAGCACCATCCGCTACCCCGGCGGCAACTTCGTCTCCGGCTACCGCTGGGAGGACGGCGTCGGCCCGCGCGAGAAGCGTCCGGTCCGGCGCGACCTCGCCTGGCACTCACTGGAGTCCAACCAGGTGGGACTGGACGAGTTTGCCCGCTGGTGCAAGCTCACGGGCTCCGAGCTGATGATGGCCGTCAACTTGGGCACCCGCGGCATCGAAGCAGCCCTTGACCTGCTCGAATACACCAACCACCCCTCCGGCACCGCGCTCAGCGAGCAGCGCATCGCCAACGGCGCCAAGGACCCGTACAACATCCGTATGTGGTGCCTGGGCAACGAGATGGACGGCCCGTGGCAGATCGGCCACATGTCCGCGGAGGATTACGGCAAGATCGCGGCCCGCACGGCATCGGCCATGAAGACGGCGGACAAGAACCTGGAGCTGGTGGTGTGCGGTTCGTCCGGGTCCTCCATGCCGACGTTCGGTGAATGGGAGCGCGTGGTCCTGGAGCACAGCTACGACTACGTGGACTACATCTCCTGCCACGCCTACTACCAGGAGCGCAACGGCGACCTCGGCTCCTACCTCGCGTCCTCGCTGGACATGCAGTACTTCATCGAAACCGTGGTGGCGACGGCGGACCACGTCAAGCACAAGCTGAAGAGCAAAAAGACCATCCAGCTCTCCTTTGACGAGTGGAACATCTGGTACCTGGACGAGCACCAGGCCTCCGATGAGGTCAACGAGGAATGGACCCACGCCCCGCGCCAGCTGGAGGACACCTACTCCGTGGCCGACGCCGTGGTGTTCGGCAACCTGCTGATCACCCTCCTGAAGAACCACGACCGCGTCGCCGCGGCCTCCCTGGCGCAGCTGGTCAACGTCATCGCCCCGATCATGACCGAACCGGGCGGCGACACCTGGCGCCAGACCACGTTCTTCCCGTTCTCCGTCACTTCCCGGCTGGCCCGCGGCGAGGTGCTGCGCCCGCGCATCGACGCCGGGACCTACACCACGGCGGTCTACGGCGACGCCCCGCTGGTGGACGCGGTGGCAACAGCCGACGCCGCCACCGGCGGGTCGGCCCTCTTCCTGGTGAACCGCAGCCAGACCGAGGCGATCGACGTCACCATCAACGTGGCTGACCTCAACGCCACGGTCATCACCGAGGCCGTGACCCTGCACGATGCGGACGTCTACGCCAAGAACACGCTTGAGGACCAGAACCGTGTGGGCCTGAAGCAGCTCGACGGTGCCGTCCTCGAGGAGGGCACACTCACGGTGACCCTGCCGCCCGTGTCCTGGTCCGCCGTCGCGCTTGGCTGACGTGCCTTCCCAGCCGAAAAGCTCCGCTGCCAGCCGCCTGAGAGTGCGGCTGGCGGCGGTGCTCGCCGCCGTCGTCGTCCTTGTCCTGACCGGCTGCGGAACCTCGCCAGGTGCGGCGCCGGAGGAGAAG
>DATCVX010000660.1:0-1986 GCA_036566705.1 Arthrobacter sp.
ACGGCGGCACCGCCGCTCTGTCCTCCAGAACCGGACGCACGGGGTCACGTACCCCCGGAACCGGAAGCCCCGCCGGTTTGTCCCCGGAGGGGTCCGGCGTTGCCGTCCTGGAGCGCACCGAAACCCTCGTGGACGACCACGACTCCGCCATGGCCGATACGGCCCTTGACCCCAACCGCTCCACGCTCCGGCCCCAGCTGTTCTGGTTCAACCTGGGCCTGACCGTAGCTGTCATGGTGATGCTGGTGGCTGACCTCGTACCGCTGCCGTTCGTCTTTATGGTCGGCTCGGCCATCGCCCTCGTGGTGAACTTCCCCAAGGTCAAGGAGCAGGGTGCGCAGTTGATCGCCCACGCACCGTCCATCGTGGCAGTGGTCAGCATGGTCATGGCAGCCGCAGTCCTGACCGGTGTCCTCAAGGGCACGGGCATGGTGGAAGCAATGTCCGCGTGGCTGGTCCAGATCATCCCTTCCGACATGGGCCCCTTCATGGCCGTGATCACCGGCGTGCTCAGCATCCCGATGACGTTCTTCATGAGCAACGACGCCTTCTACTTCGGCGTCCTTCCCGTGCTGAGCGAAACCGCAGCGCATTACGGTGTCAGCGCCGCCGAAATGGCCCGTGCATCCATCACCGGCCAGCCGTTCCACCTGCAGAGCCCGCTGGTTCCGGCCATCCTGCTCCTGGTCTCGCTGGCCAAGGTGGACCTGGGCGACCACCACAAGAAGGTGCTGTGGCGCACAGCCGTCATCTCCCTCGTAATGCTTGGTGTGGGAATGCTGACTGGAGCCATCGGAATCGGTTAGTCTTGTCCTGCCTGTGGCTGGCCCTCGTGGCCGGGACCACGGCACCGACGTGCCCGTCTGACGCCCGCTGGGGGTCGTCAGACGGGCACCGACGTTTCCCCACTAGACTGGTTCGGAAAACAATCCGAACTTGCAGGGGAGATCCATGGCTGCGATCAACCGTGACGACGTCGCGCACCTCGCGCGGCTCGCTCACATCGAAATGAGTGCTGACGAGCTGGACAGGATGGCCGGCGAACTCGCCGTCATCGTTGATTCAGTGAAATCCGTAAGTGAAGCTGCCGGCGACGACGTCCCGGCAACCTCCCACCCGATCCCGCTGACCAATGTGTTCCGCGAGGACGTTGTGGGCCACACTTTCACGGCGGAGCAGTCACTGAGCGGCGCCCCCGACGCATACGAAGGCCGTTTCAAGGTTCCGGCCATCCTGGATGAGGACTGACACATGACTGACACCAACGAACTCATCCGCCTCTCCGCGGCCCAGCTCGCCCAGAAGCTCGCTGCCGGCGAGGTCACCTCCGTCGAGGTCACCCAGGCCTGCCTGGACCGCATCGCAGCAGTTGACGGCGGCCCCCGCGGCGTACACGCCTTCCTGCACGTCAACACCGAGGAGGCGCTCGCCGTCGCCGCCGAAGTTGATGCCATCCGCGCCGCTGGCGGTGCAGCCGCTGAAGAACTCCACGAGCTCGCCGGCGTGCCCATCGCCGTCAAGGACCTCATCGTCACCATCGGCCAGCCCACCACGGCGGGCTCCAAAATCCTCGAGGGTTGGCACAGCCCGTACGACGCCACGGTGGTCAAGCGGCTGCGCGCCGCCAAGATGCCCATCCTGGGCAAGACCAACCTGGACGAGTTCGCCATGGGTTCGTCCACGGAGCACTCCGCCTACGGCCCCACCCGCAACCCGTGGGACCTGGACCGGATCCCGGGCGGCTCCGGCGGCGGTTCGGCTGCCGCCGTCGCCGCCTTTGAAGCACCCCTTGCCCTGGGCACGGACACCGGCGGATCCATCCGCCAGCCGGGCGCCGTCACCGGCACCGTGGGCGTCAAGCCCACCTACGGCAGTGTTTCCCGCTACGGGGCCATCGCGATGGCCTCCTCGCTGGACCAGATCGGGCCCGTCTCCCGGACCGTGCTGGACTCGGCCCTCCTGCACCAGGTCATCGGCGGCCACGAC
>DATCVX010000661.1:0-4120 GCA_036566705.1 Arthrobacter sp.
GATCCGGCCGAACCGGTCCACGGCTGCCTGGATGGCGACGGCCGCGTCGGCGGGGTCGGTGACGTCGAGCTTCACGGCAAGCAGGTCCTCGTTGTCGCCGACGGCCTGGGTGACTTTTTCCGGGTTGCGGCCGGTGGCGACCACCGCGTGGCCGGCGGCGAGGGCTGCCTTCGCGATGTCGGTGCCCATGCCGCGGCCCGCGCCGGTGATGAACCAGACCTTCTTGCCGGTGGTGTTGGGCTGCGCAGTGGGGGTGTTTTGTTCAGTCATGGGAGGGTTCTGTCTTTCCTGGGTTGCGCCCTGGCTGCGCGTGGGAGCGCACGGGGGCGATGGATCCGCCGGCAGGACCGCCGGCGGTGGCGGTTGGGGTTGTTGTGTGGGTGGTGTGGGTGGTTGGTTCGGGTGGCGATGCCGCCCAGCTGGCGAGGAAGGCCAGCGCGTTTTCGGAGGCGGAGCCCGGTTTGGCGGTGAAGGTGAACACGACCTGTCCTTCGTCGCCGGGCAGGTCCAGCGTTTCGTATTGCAGGGACAGGTCGCCGGCCACCGGGTGGTGGAAGCGTTTGGTTCCCGTGGTGTGGATCCGCACGTCGTGCCCGGCCCACAGGGCCGAGAACAGGCCGCTGCCCGTGGTGAGCTCCCCGACGAGCTCGTTCAGGGCGCGGTCGTGGGGATTCCGGCCGGATTCCAGGCGGAGCATCGCCACGGTGATGGCAGCGACCGCGTTCCAGTCGGGGTAGAAGTCGGCCGCCCGGGGATCGAGGAACAGGTAGCGGGCCTGGTTCGGCAGCCGGGCCGGATCCGTGAACGCCACTGCTGAGTTGAAGACGTCCGCGTACAGTGCCCGGCCCAGCAGGTTGGCGGCGAGCACGTCCCCGCGGCCGTTCTGCACCATGGCGGCCACTCCGGTCATCCCGTCCAGCAGGCGCAGCACCCCGGGACGGACCCGCTGCTGCGTGGGACGGCGGGGCGTCCGACGCGACGGCGTGTTGGCCGTGCGCGCAAGATCCATGAGGTGTGCCCGTTCGGCCTCGTCCAGCTGGAGGGCGGAGGCCACGGCCTCGAGGACCGGATCTGAGACGCCGCGGAGGCTGCCGCGTTCCAGCCTCGTGTAGTAGTCCGTGCTCACCCCGGCGAGCTGCGCCACTTCCTCACGGCGCAGGCCCGGCACGCGCCGCAGTTCACCGTAGCTGGGGATCCCGGCCTGCTCCGGGCTGACCTTCGCACGGCGCGAGATCAGGAACTCCCGGATCTCTTCTTTTCTGTCCACAACCACTACGGTACGCAGCCCGAACATCCGGCGGCAGTGTCTGTCAGACACCCCCAACGCTGCCGGAATCAGAGGCAGTCAGGACAAAGGGAACGGACGACGGCGGGACCTCCCGCCGTCGTCCGTCCGCCGGCGCCGGAACTTTCATCGCCGCGTCCATAGCGGGCGGTAAGACCGGCCATTATGCTGGGCGAAGCCATCGAAGGAGATGGGTTTTGGGGGCATGGGGGCGCGCGTGGCATCAGATTTTGGCAGCAGGGACTTCGGAGGGCCTGAGGACGGGCGGGACATCCCGGGAGTCCGGCGTTCCCCGAGCGGCCGGATCCCGCAGTGGGCTATTGATGAGGCGCTCGGCAAACTTCAGGACCCGGGGCCATGGCGTGCCGTTCCTGCACCAACGTCTGGCAGGAAGCGGGGTTTCCGCAGGATCAAGCCTGGGCGCACCCGGAGGTGGAAGTCCCGGTCGGCCACCGTGCTTGGCATTGCACTTGTAGTCGGGCTCTACTTCACTCCGACCCTGTTCGACCGGTACGTAATGTCGGCGGCGCGGCCCTACCTGCCCGGCTCTGAGGTCCCTCCACCAGGTTTTGAAGCCGCATCCTCTCCCCTTGGCGTCCCGCCTGCGACCACCGGATCAACAGCATATGTCCTGCAGGAGTCACCCGACCCGGACCAGCCGTTTGTTGCCTACGACCCGTGCCGGCCGGTCCACTACGTGGTCCGGCCGGACTTGGCGCCGGCGGGCACGGATCAGCTCGTTCAGGAGTCGGTAGCGTCAGTGTCCGCTGCCACTGGGCTGCAGTTCGTGTACGACGGGACCACAACCGAAGCGCCCTCAAAGGATCGCGAGGCGTACCAACCTGACCGCTACGGCAGGAAGTGGGCGCCGGTCCTGATTGCCTGGTCCACGCCCGAAGAAGCCACTGAGCTGGCCGGAAAGATCGCTGGCACCGGCGGCAGCTCCGCCATCCAGGTTCCGGGCGAACCGTATGTTTACGTCACCGGCCAAGTGCAGCTCGATGCGCCCGGGCTGACAGAAACCCTGGCCTTTCCCGAAGGGCCGGCCTTGGTCCGGGCCATCATCATGCACGAGTTGGCGCACGTGGTCGGGCTGGACCACGTCAACGATCCCACCCAGCTGATGTACGCAGAGAACAGCGGGCAACTGGACTTCGGGGCCGGAGACCGCGCAGGGCTGGCGTTGTTGGGAACCGGAAAGTGCGTGCCGGGGATCTGACCGCGGGAAACCCTCCCCCAGCTCAGGACGTCCGCGCCGTCGGCACTGTTGCCCGTGCCTCACGCTGGCTGGCCTGGCACTCAGCCGCCCGACCGGCGACGTCGCCGTGAACGGCAGACGTAATTGCCCCCACAACAGCGATTTGGCCGGTGGTGTCCGGGACGCCGGGAAACTGCACCTGCGGGGCCTCAGCTGCGGCCACCGGCGACTCGTGCGTGGAGCGCATGCGAAGAATCGCGACGGCGGAAATGAGGCACCAGGCAACGTTGGTCACCACGGAGGGCCACGCTTGGTGGACCGCGCCGTTGACGATGAAGGCACATGCACCGATGAGGTTGGCCACCTGGAAGCGCTTGCCGGCCTTCAACCAGCCCATGGAAACAGACAGGTAAGCCGACAGGATCAGAACTGCCCCCGACCAACCTGCGATTTCCCAGAGCAGTTCCATGGTGTCCTTTCAGAGGTGATGCCCGGCTGCCATCCGCCGGACGGAGTGTTGATTGCGGGCTGTAGGTAGGTGTTTGGAAGACGGCGCTGCCCGGATTCTGCGGCCGGGCACGTCCGGTTTCACAGCAATTATGAGTTCGAAACACCTTTAGAGCAATTGCATTCCACTGAAGGTGTGGTTTAGAACTACTTAACATGGATATCGATCCGCGCAGGCTGCGCGTTCTTCTTGCGGTTGCCCGCACGGGCGGGGTGCTCGCCGCGGCTGACGAGCTGGGAATTACGGCCTCGGCCGTCTCACAGCAGCTCAACAAACTGGAGGACGAGACGGGCCACGCCATGGTGGTCCGCACGCCCAAAGGCTCAGTCTTGACACCCGCCGGACTGGCAGTGGCGGAAGCCGGCGAGGAGATTGAACGCGCACTCAGCGTTGCCCGCGCACGCATCGAAGGCGGGGCCAGGATCGCAGGGGTCGTGCGCGTGGGCGGATTCACCAGCTTCGTTCGGACGGTGGTGATCCCGCGCCTGCCGGAGTGGCGCTCCCAGTACCCGCAACTACAGATCCGGATCGTCGAAGACGACTTCCCTGCCCTGATGCGGCTGCTCCGCCAGCGCCAACTCGACGCCGTCGTGGTGGAGCTCGATTCGACGACGGCCGAACAGCGTTCACTCTCCGCCGGAATGACAGAGGAGCCCCTGCTGGACGAGCCTTGGAAACTGGTGGTTCCCGCCGGCGCCCTGCTCAGTACCGAGAACATCGACCTTGCCCGGCTGCCACTTCCGTGGCTCGGCGTGGAGCCCACAACCGCCAACTCGGCAGTACTCGGCCGGCTCCGCCAGTCAACGGGCGCCCAGATGGAAACCGTGCATCAATACCAGGAAACCCTCACCGCCCTCGCGCTCGTCGCTGCGGGCGAGGGTGTTGCGATCGCGCCCACCCTGGCACTGAGCGGCGTCGCCCACGACGGGGTCGACGTCCTGGACGTCCCCGGGCTCGGAACGCGACGGATCGTTCTGCGCCGGTTCGACCGGCGGCGGTTACCCAGTACGCCGGTGGACACCGTCGCACGCCTGCTGCGGGAATCGGCTGCGGCGTTCGACACGCGCTCGGCATCCTGACCTGTCAGTCCGGCCTCTCAACGTTGGCGCGGTCGGCGGGCCTGCCGTAG
>DATCVX010000662.1:0-7935 GCA_036566705.1 Arthrobacter sp.
GATGACCGCACCCTGGCCGCCGTCGAACTGGTCCTGGCCGATCCGGCCGCTCAGGCCGACCGGCTGATCCTGGAAATTTCGGAGGCTGCCCTGGCGGCCAGCCGCGACGGCGGCAGGGCCGTCCTGAACCGGCTCAAGGCACTCGGCGTCAGGATCGCCGTCGACGGCTTCGGAACGCGCAGCACCAGGCAGGGCCACCTGCTCGGGCGGCCGGGACCGGCCCAGATGGTGGAGGCGCTGCTGGCCTCAGGCGCCAGGCTGGAGCATGTTGCCCTGGCCGAACTGGGGGACGCGGTGGGGGCGTAAGGCTATTGCCGGGAAGGCTCAGCCGCCCCTGATGATCTTGCGCAGCCGCTCCAGCCGGATGGCAATGTCGCGTTCCGCACCGTTGGCCGTGGGCAGGTAGTAGTCTTTGCCCACCAGGTCGTCCGGCGGGTACTGCTGGGTGGCCACTGAGTGCGGGGCGTCGTGGGCGTACTTGTAGCCGAGTCCATGGCCCAGCTGCTTCGAACCCGGATAGTGGGCGTCGCGCAGATGCGCCGGAATCCCGTTACCGAGGCCGGCGCGGACGTCCGCGACCGCCTTGTTCAGGCCCATGTACGCCGCGTTGGACTTCGGCGCCGTGGCCAGGTGGACCACGGCTTCGGCCAGCACAATCCTGCCTTCGGGCATGCCGATCAGCTGGACTGCCTGCGCAGCGGCGACGGCGGTCTGCAGCGCCGTGGGGTCGGCCATGCCAACGTCTTCGGCGGCGGAAATCACGATGCGCCGGGCAACAAACCTGGGGTCCTCCCCCGCCTCAAGCATCCGCGCCAGGTAGTGCAGGGCTGCGTCCACGTCGGAACCCCGGACGGACTTAATGAAGGCGCTGGCGACGTCGTAGTGCTGGTCGCCGGCCCGGTCGTAGCGGACCGCGGCGACATCGAGGGCCCGCTCCGTGTGCTTCAGCTCGACGGTGACCGGACCGTCGCCGGCATCGTCGGCGTCGCCGAATGCCACTCCGGCGGCGGCTTCGAGGGCAGTGAGTGCACGCCGGGCGTCACCCCCGGAGAGCCTGACCAGGTGGGCCAGCGCCTCGTCACTGAGTTCCACCTTCCCGTTCAGTCCTTGAACATCCGTCACGGCGCGCTGAACGAGCCCCTCGATGTCGTCGTCGGTGAGCGGCCTCAACGTCAACAGCAGTGACCTCGACAGCAGCGGCGAGACCACCGAAAAGGACGGATTCTCGGTGGTTGCTGCCACCAGGACAACCCAGCGGTTTTCCACCCCGGGCAGCAGCGCATCCTGCTGCGCCTTGTTGAACCGGTGGATCTCGTCGAGGAACAGTACGGTGGTGGTTTTGTACAGGTCCCGGGCGGTCAGGGCCTCATCCATCACGCGGCGGACATCCTTCACACCTGCCGTAATGGCGGACAGCTCAACGAACTTCCGGCCACGCCCCTTGGCGATCACGTGGGCCAGCGTGGTTTTTCCGGTCCCGGGAGGTCCCCACAGGATGACCGACGCCGGCCCGGCGGGTCCGCCTGCGTCAGCGCCGGCGGCGAGCTGGCGCAGCGGCGAGCCCTGGCCCAGCAGGTGCTGCTGGCCCACCACATCGTCCAGCGTTTTCGGCCGCATCCTGACCGCCAGCGGGCTGCGGGGACGGCCGTTGCCGTCCGTTCCGGTTCCGGCGGCGGCCGGCGCGCCGCTGTCGCCTTCGCCGTCGTCGTCGTTGCCTGGCCCTTGGGCGAAGAGATCATCCACACAGATAGGCTACTTCTAGTTCACCGCTTCGTTCCGCCAGCCCAAGGGGTCACCACATGAGCGCACACCCCGCCGACGGCGCGGGCCGTCCGGGTTCCGTCAGGACCGCTTTTGTGCCCGGCACCCGCCTCGCGGGCTGGGCGGAGCGGTTCGGCGCCGCCCACGGCGGCTTCAGGCTCAGCGATGACGACGACGGCGTGCGGCTCCTGGCGGCCGACGGCACCACCGCGCTGCTGCAGCCGCCCTGGCCCGCGGACGGCCGGCCGGGACGCGGCGCCGACCCGTTGCAGCGGCTGGCGTCCATCGCCTCCCAGCCGCGCCGGCTCGGCCTTCTCCTGTTCCGGCGGGGAGGCTACGGCATCGCCGTGGCCAGCGAAGGAGTCATCGTCGCTTCCAAGGCAGGCACCAGGTACGTGCAGTCCAGGACCGCGGCGGGGGGCCAGTCCCAGCAGCGGTTTGCCCGCCGCCGCTCCAACCAGGCGGATGAGCTGGTCCAGGCCGTCGCCGGGCAGGCCCGGCAGGTTTTCAGCAGCCAGTCCTTCGAATACGTCGTTCCGGGCGGGGACCGCGCCCTGGTTGACCTGGTACTGGCGGAGCCTGTCCTGAAGGACTACGCCCGCCTGCCTCGGCTTGCCTACCTCGACGTGGCCGATCCCCGGGCCGCGGTCCTGAAAAAGGCAGCAGCGGATGCCTGCGCTGTCCGGATCCAGGTGGCCGACTCGCCGGCGTAGGCCAGTTTCCGCAACCGTTTCGACGGTTCCCTGCCGGTTAGACGGTTCGGAGCATCCAGTACGCAGGGAACGTCGAATCGGTGAGCACTAACAGCCGGTCAGGTGCCGTTTGGGCCGTTCCTGCCGGTAGATGTAACGGCCGGTTTCCCTGAATCCGGCTTTTGCGTAGAGTTGCTGCGCCCCGCCGTTGGCTGCGGTTACCAGCAGCCAGTAGCCGTCCAGCCGCCGTGATCCACCGGCCCGGAGTAAGCCCTGGAGGATTCGCGTGGCGTAGCCGCGGCGGCGGGCGTCCGGCCGGGTGGCCATGCAGTACAGGCCGCCCCAGTCACCCGGCCCGCCATGCCCGGCCGGAGGAATGGCGAGGCGCCCGACGGCGGCGGGGACGCCGTCGTCGTCCCTCACCAGGGCGTACAGCGACGGGCAGCCCTCAAGGATTCCGCGGGCGGTGGCGAGGGACTCCGCGCCGCCGCGGCCGTCCACGCTCCACCAAAGCCGCAGCCATTCCGCCGAAGGCTCTGACGAAAGTTCGACGCCGGGGCCGGGCACCGCTTCCGCGGCGCCGGCTTCGCCGTCGCGCACCATGATCACGGTTTCGGACTGCCGGGTAAAGCCTTCCGCATCAAGGAAGGCATTCAAGGCCTCGTTGCCGGCATGGTCGACGACCTGGAAGATCACCGGCAGCCTGCGGCTTCGGTACCAGGCCCGGGCCTCCCGCAGCAGGACAGGCTTTTCGCGTGAGTCGGCGTCCCTCCCGGCGCGGGGCCAGATCGAGTTGGCACGCTGGGTCACGCCGTCCGCGGCGCGCAGAACCCACCCGCCTGTTTCCTCCCGGTCGGTGGCCAGCCAGGCGGCGTCCATCACATGTTCAAGGTCCATCGGGGCTGTATCGGCCACGGTCCTCCTTCATCAAAGGCAGGAGGCTCCCCGGTTGTCCGGGGAGCCTCCTGTTAATGCTTGAGCCTATTTGGTGTCCGGCTCGGCCTTCTTGGTTTCTTCCGGCTTCGTTTGCGGCTTGAAATCCACGCCGGCCTCCTTGCGCTGCTGCGGCGTGATCGGGGCGGGGGCCTGGGTCAGCGGGTCATAGCCGTTACCGGTCTTCGGGAAGGCAATGACGTCGCGGATGGACTCCACGCCTGCCAGCAGTGCCACCACGCGGTCCCAGCCGAAGGCGATACCGCCGTGAGGCGGAGCACCGAACTTGAAGCCCTCCAGCAGGAAGCCGAACTTGGTCTGGGCGTCCGCCTTGTCCAGGCCCATCAGCTCGAAGACCCGTTCCTGGACGTCGCGCTCGTGGATACGGATGGAGCCGCCGCCGATTTCGTTGCCGTTGCAGACGATGTCGTAGGCGTAGGAGAGCGCCGATTCCGGGTCCTGGTCGAACGTATCCAGGAACTCCGGCTTGGGCGAGGTGAAGGCGTGATGGACAGCAGTCCACTTGCCGGCGCCGACGGCCACATCGCCGGAAGCCACCGCTGCGGCGGCCGGTTCGAACATGGGGGCGTCAACCACCCAGCAGAAGGCCCAGTCGCTGGGATCGATCAGGCCGGTACGGTGGCCGATTTCCACGCGGGCAGCACCCAGGAGGGCACGGGCCGCTGACTTCTCACCGGCTGCGAAGAAGATGCAGTCACCCGGCTTGGCGCCCACGGCGTCAGCAAGGCCCGCACGCTCGGTTTCCGTCAGGTTCTTGGCTACCGGGCCGGCCAGTTCGCCGTCTTCCTTGAAGAGGACGTACGCCAGGCCCTTGTGACCGCGCTGCTTGGCGAACTCCTGCCAGCCGTCCAGTGTGCGCCGCGGCTGGGAGGCGCCGCCGGGCATCACCACGGCACCGACGTAGGGGGCCTTGAAGACGCCGAAGCCGGTGTCCTTGAAAAATTCGGTGAGCTCCGTCAGTTCCACGCCGAAGCGGAGATCCGGCTTGTCCGAACCAAAGCGTGCCATCGCGTCCGCATAGGTGATGCGCTGGATGGGCGTGGGGATCTCGACGTCGATCAGCTTCCACAGTGCCTTGACGATGTTTTCGCCCAGGGCAATGATGTCGTCCTGGTCAACGAAGCTGGCTTCAATGTCCAGCTGGGTGAATTCCGGCTGGCGGTCGGCGCGGAAATCCTCGTCGCGGTAGCAGCGCGCGATCTGGTAGTACTTCTCGAAGCCGCCCACCTGCAGGAGCTGCTTGAAAAGCTGCGGTGACTGCGGGAGCGCGTACCAGGAACCCGGGGCCAGGCGTGCCGGGACCACGAAGTCGCGGGCACCTTCCGGCGTCGAGCGCGTCAGCGTGGGCGTCTCGATCTCCACGAAGCCGTCCTGGTGGAGCAGTTCGCGGGCGACGCGGTTGGCTTCGGACCGCAGCCGCAGGTTGCGGGCGGGGCCGGGACGGCGCAGGTCCAGGTAGCGGTGCTTCAGGCGTGCTTCCTCACCCACCTCGACGTGCTCGTCGATCTGGAACGGCAACGGCTCGGAGGTGTTGAGGATGACGACTTTGTCCGCCATAACCTCAATCTCGCCGGTGGCCAGCGCGGGGTTCTCGTTGCCCTCGGGGCGCTTGGAGACTGTGCCGGTGATCTGAAGGACGTACTCGTTGCGCAGACCGTGGAAGACCTCTTCCTCACGGACCACAACCTGGGCCACACCGGAGGCATCGCGCAGGTCCACGAATGCGACACCACCGTGGTCACGACGGCGGCCCACCCAGCCAGCCAGGGTTACGGTTTGTCCAATGTGCTCGGAGCGAAGGGATCCGAGGTCATGTGTGCGCAGCACAGCACGCCTTTCTGAAAGAGACAGCAGGAACTTTAGGGAAGTTGCATAGGATCGTTCCGGGAACAATCCCGTTCGAGTTTACCCGTTGGAAAGGCTCCGCCTCCCCCATGACCAGGCACCAGCAACTTCAGCGACGGCTCGGTGTGTTCGACGCCACGTCGATCGGGCTCGGCTCCATGCTCGGCGCTGGCGTCTTTGTGGCCTTTGCCCCGGCCGCGGGCCTCGCCGGACGTTTCCTGGTCCTTGCTGTCCTGATCGCCGGTGCCGTGGCGTACTGCAACGCTGTGGCATCGGCTGAACTCGCGGCCAGGTACCCGGCAAGTGGCGGTACGTATGTCTACGGCAGGAAGCGGCTCGGCGAGTGGCCGGGCTTTGTTGCGGGCTGGGGTTTCGTCACCGGAAAATCAGCGTCGTGCGCGGCCATGGCCCTCACCTTCGGGAACTACATTGCGCCGCAGTACGCCGTTCCTGTCGCGATTGCCGCGGTGGTGGCACTCACCGCCGTCAACCTGCTGGGCATCACCCGCACCGCCCTTCTAACCAGGATCCTGTTGGCCGTGGTGCTGGCCACTCTGGTGTTTGTCGCCGTCGCCAGCATCGTTGGCCCCCACCCGGCGGGCGTTTCCCTAGGAGTGGACGCGCCCGACGCCGGTGCTGCCGCCGGCGGTGTTTCTGACGCCCTTGGCGGCGTGTTGCCGGCGGCCGGGCTGATGTTTTTCGCGTTTGCAGGGTACGCCCGGATCGCCACTCTGGGTGAAGAGGTCAAGGATCCTGCCAGGACCATCCCCCGGGCCATCCTTGCAGCCCTCGCTACTGCCTTCGGTATTTACCTTGCCCTGGCGCTGCTGCTGCTGAACCACCTCTCCCCGGCCGGCCTGGCAGCAACGGCCACGCCACTGCTGGACGCTGTCCGCAACTCTTCCCTGGCCGCAGGCGCGCCGGTTGTCCAGGCCGGGGCAGCAGCTGCCTGCCTCGGCGCCCTCCTGGCCCTGATCACCGGCGTGGGCCGGACCACCCTGGCGATGGCCCGCGAACGGGACCTGCCCGGCCCCCTTGCGCGAGTCGGCCGGCGGTCGGTGCCGTTCATCGCCGAACTGGCGGTGGCCGCCGTCGTTATTCTCCTTTTGCTGACCACCGACGTCATGACGGTGGTGGGCTTCTCCAGCTTTGGCGTCCTGATTTACTACGCGGTGACAAACGCTGCCGCCTACACACTGGCCGAACACCCCGCTCACGGCCCCCGCTGGCTCAATATCGCCGGGTTCCTCGGCTGCGTGCTCCTGGCGTTCACCCTGCCGGCCGCGTCGGTGCTGGGCATGGCAGGCGTCCTCGCCGCCGGAGTGGCAGGGCGGTTCCTGGTGCTGAGGTTCCGCCGCTAGTGCCGCCACGGGCCTAAGTCACGCCGTCGTGGGGCACTTTGGCCCGGCTGAGGAGGGAAATCGGCCAAGAAAGCGGTAAATCATCGTCAAAGTGCCCCACTAAGGCTGGCCCCGGCCGCCGTGACCAGTGTCAGGCCGGTTGGGCGGATGCCTGGAGTGCCGTGGTGACCTGGACGGACAGGTCTTCGTCAGCCGGGGCCCAGCTGGCCGGATCGGCGTCCACCTGCACGCCCGAGCGGATGTCCTTGACCTGGTGCTTGCCGTCATCGTCGGTGAACCAGACAAAGGGAATGCCGCGGCGGTCGGCGAACTTGATCTGCTTGCCGAACTTCTCCGCCTTCGCGGCGACCTCGGTGGCGATGCCCCTGCCCCGGAGCTGTGCCGCAACGTCCTGTGCAGCGCCCCAGCTGTCGTCGTCGGTCAGGGCAACCAGGACCGCCGTGGGCACCGAGCGGGACGCCTTCGCCAGGTCCTGGCTGAGGATGCGTGACACCAGCCGGGTCACGCCGATGGAAAGGCCGACGCCGGGGAACTTGCGGTTGCCCTTGCTGGCCAGGGCGTCGTAACGGCCGCCGGAGCAGATGGAGCCGAGCTGTTCGTGGCCCACCAGGACGGTCTCCACCACGGTGCCGGTGTAATAGTCCAGGCCCCGGGCAATACTGAGGTCCGCGACGACCTTGCCCGGAGCGCGCTGCACTGCGGCCGCGATGACCTGCTCCAGCTCGTCAAGACCCTCCTCCATGAGGTCATTGGTCACGCCGAGAGCGCGGACCTGGGCCACAAACGAGGTGTCCTCGGTGCGGATACCTGCCAGCTTCAGCGCTGCCTGCGCCTGGTCGTCGGAGGCTCCAAGCTCGGTCTTGAGGAGCTCGGCGACCTTGGCCGCGCCGATCTTTTCCAGCTTGTCGATGCTGCGCAGCACGCCGGCGGTGTCATCCAGGCCGATGCCCCGGTAGAAGCCTTCGGCCAGTTTGCGGTTGTTAATACGCAGGCGGAAGTCCGGGATGGGCAGGGCGCTGAGGGCTTCGGCAATAACCAATGCGATCTCCACGTCGTAGCGGAAGGGCAGGTCGCCGTCGCCCACGACGTCGATGTCCGCCTGGGTGAATTCGCGGGCACGGCCTTCCTGCGGACGCTCGCCACGCCAGACCTTCTGGATCTGGTACCGCCGGAACGGGAAGGCGAGGTAGCCGGCGTTCTCCACCACATAGCGGGCGAACGGGACCGTCAGGTCGAAGTGCAGCGCGAGGGCGTGCGGATCGTGCTTGCCGGCCTTGGATTCGTCACCTTCGTCATCCTGGAGGCGGCTAAGCCCATAGACC
>DATCVX010000663.1:0-4927 GCA_036566705.1 Arthrobacter sp.
ACGCGTCCTCCGCCGCCGGCCTGAGCCTCCAGGTTCCGGACCCGCAGCTGCTCACGCCTGAGCTGCTCAGGGCCTGGGCCTGGCATAAACAGGGCCTCGACGGCACGCTGCAGGGCGCGGACCCCGCCGAGGTGTTCACCACCGCAGGCTGGGCCCGTTCAGTCGGCGGCGCCAACCCCTACCTCACACTCTTTGCCCGCGCCGGAACCAGCCGCGCAGACGCGGACGCCGCCGTCCTGTCCCTGAAGATCCATGAGCTGCCCACCGCCCGCGGCTGCACCTACGTGCTGGGCCACGAGGACTTCGCCTGGGGCCTCCAAATCGGCAGGGACGCCGCCGTGGCGCCGTTCCGGGTGCTTGCCAGGATGGGCGTGGAGCGCGGCGAAATCACCCTGCTAGAGGAGCAGATCCTGCACGCCCTCGGCGACGCCGGGAGCCCCCTGGACCCCAAACAGCTCAAGGAACTGCTGGGCGATTCCGTCCGGAACCTCGGCGACGAAGGCAAAAAGAAGGGCGCCGCAACCACCCTTCCCACGGCCCTGGGTCTCCTGCAGGCTGACGGCCGGATCCGGCGCGTGCCGGTCAACGGGCGCCTCGATCAGCAACGCTACGCCTATACACTGTGGGGACTGCCGCCCACCACCATGGAAGATGACGCCGCCCGCAGCCTCCTCCTGGAGCGCTACCTCGGCTGGACCGGCGGCGCCACGGTCAAGCAGTCGCAGTGGTTCACGGGGTTCACCCTGGCGCACACGAAGGCGGGGCTCTCCGCCGTCGGGGCTGTGGAGGTTCCTGCAGCTAACGGTGAGGTGCTGTGGATGCTGCCCGACGACGTCGAGCGCCTCGCCGCGTTCGAGGCACCGGCGGAGGAACAGATCCAGTTGCTCGCCGGCACTGACTCCCTGGTCCTGCTCCGACGGAATTCAGCGGACATGTTCGCGGAGCAGGACAGGGACAAAAAAGTGCTGGGCTCAGCCTTGGCGCTGCAGGCCGACCTTCCTGACCACCCCATTCTGGACCGCGGCCGCATCATCGGGCTCTGGCAGTACGATCCAGCGAAGGCGCGGATCGCCTACTGGCTCTTTGACGGCCCCACCCCGGCGGCCAGCGGTCGGATAGCAGAAGTGGAGGCGTGGATCCGGGACGAGCTGGGCGACTTCCGCTCCTTCAGCCTGGACTCGCCCGCTTCCCGGCAGGACCGGATCGACGCGCTCGATGCCGCAGGCCAAGGCTCCTAAGCGCGGCTACGGTGCGCGGCGAAGAAATCCCGGAGCAGGGCCCCGCATTCCTCTTCCCTGACACCGCCGTAGACCTCCACCCAGTGGTTGAGGCGGCGCTCGCGGAGGACATCAAAAACGGAACCTGCGGCGCCGGCTTTCTCATCCCACGCCCCGAACACCACGCGAGGAATCCTGGCCAGGACCACAGCACCGGCGCACATGGCGCACGGTTCCAGGGTCACTACGAGGGTGCAGTCCGCCAGCCGCCAGCCGTCACCGCTGCCGCCGCCCAGCCTCGACAGTTCACGCAGCCGGTCCGCGGCCTCGCGGATGGCGACCACCTCTGCGTGGGCAGTGGGGTCTCCCAGCTCCTCCCGCTGGTTCCGTCCGGAACCCAGCACGGCGCCGTCGGGCCCTATCACCACGGCCCCGATAGGCACATCCGCCGTGGCCAGCGCGCGCCGGGCTTCGTCCAGGGCAAGACCCATCCAATCAAGGTGGTTCTTTTCAGCGGGGACCATGGCTCAATGATAGTTTCGATGGATATCCAGCCTTGCAAAGCATTGACGCCGGGGAGGCAACGTGGACGCTGACACCCTCAAGGATCGCCTGGACCGATGGTATAAGCCATACGCGGCCCTGTGGATCACGTTGCTGGTAGGCGGCACGCTGGTGATCATCATGGCGCTGCTGGGTGCCGAGGTGTACAGCGACGTGGTGGATGAGCAGGGCCTGGCGTCCCTGGACCTGCCCGCGCTCCAGCTGTCCCAGGACCTCCGGACCCCTGCCCTTGACACCGCGGTGACGGCCTTCACCAACGTCGGCGGGGGCATCGGCATGCCCATCCTGGCCAGCATCCTCACGGCCTGGCTCACTTTCCTGAGCAGGACCTGGCGGCCCATCATCCTGGTGGGCGGAGCGGCGGCCGTATCCACGCTCGCAACCACCGTCGGCAAAAGGCTGGTAGGCCGCACCCGCCCGGACCACTCCGAAGCCGTCCCGCCGTACGAATCCTCGCCCTCCTTTCCCAGTGGCCACACCCTCAACACCACGGTGGTTATCGGGGTCCTGGTGTACATCATGTGCCTGCAGTTCGCGGTCCTTTGGGCGCGGATCACGGCCATCGCCGCCGGGGTGATCTTCATCATCGCGATGGGCCTGAGCCGGGTGTTCCTGGGCCACCACTGGCTGACGGACGTGATGGCGGGCTGGTTCCTGGGGCTGGCCTGGGTCGGCGTGGTGATCCTGGCGCACCGGCTGTTCCATCTGCTGCGCAAACGCGAGCACGCCGGCCCGGCACCCACGTTCGAACACCCCGTCCTCCGGGACGACCAGACGGGCTGAATCCGGGCCCGGCCCGCCGTGCCCGGATGGTAGTTTTGACCCATGCGCACTCTCGTTGTGGACCACCCGCTGGTCGCCCATAAGCTCACCGTCCTTCGGGACAAAAACACCCCGTCCCCGGTCTTCCGGCAGCTGACGGAAGAGCTGGTGACGCTCCTTGCCTACGAGGCAACGCGCGAGGTCCGCACCCAGCCTGTCACCATCGAGACGCCGGTGAGCACCACGGTGGGCACGGCCTTCACCAAGCCCACACCCCTGGTGGTCCCTATCCTGCGCGCCGGCCTGGGAATGCTGGAAGGCATGACCAAGCTGGTCCCCACCGCCGAGGTTGGCTTCCTGGGCATGGCCCGGGACGAGGAAACCCTGGACATCATTACCTACGCCGAGCGGCTCCCCGACGACCTTACAGACCGGCAGATTTTTGTGCTGGACCCCATGCTGGCCACCGGCGGCACACTGCGTGAGGCCATCAAGTTCCTGTTCAAACGCGGCGCATCCGACGTCACCTGCATCTGCCTCCTGGCCGCCCCCGAAGGGCTGGCCAAGCTGGAGGAGGAACTCGCAGACGCCAACGTGACCATCGTCCTGGCGTCCATCGACGAAAAGCTCAACGAGAAGTCCTACATCGTCCCCGGCCTGGGCGACGCCGGCGACCGCCTGTACGGAATCGCGGGCTAACAGGACCAGCCCGGGACCGCCGGCAGGACCAGTCCGCACGCAGGGCCGAGCCCGGGACCGTCCGCGGGACGGCGCCTGGGCCGCAACGGATTTCGGGGGGTTCCGGATTCATCTTCGCCCCGTTAGCCTGTGCGGATGGACTGGAAACTTGAACTCGTTTTTGTGCCTGTATCCGACGTCGACCGCGCCAAGGACTTCTATGTCAACAAGGTGGGGTTCAACCCGGATTTCGACGAGCGGCCCATGGACGGCATCCGCTTCGTCCAGCTGACGCCGCCCGGCTCGGCCTGCTCCATCTGCATCGGCGAGGGCCTCAATGACGCCCCTCCCGGCACGGCCCCGAGCCTGCAGATGGTGGTCAGCGACATCCAGGCCGCCCACGACCACCTCAAGGGCAACGGCGTGGACGTGAGCGATATCGACATTCAGGACTGGGGACACTTCGTCTACTTTGCCGACCCCGACGGGAACAAGTGGGCCGTGCAGTACATCCCGGGACGCGACGCCCAAGTCAACACCTAGGGCAAAATGGGGAGCATGAACCTCCCCGCGCCTGCTGCCACACGCACGCTCACTTGCCGCGCCGTCCTTTTTGACATGGACGGCACCCTGGTGGACTCAACGGCGGTGGTGGAGCAGGTCTGGGGCGAGTTCGCCGGCCGCTACGGCTTGGACATTGCCGAAATCCTCCGCACGTCCCACGGCATCCAGGCGGCCGATACCGTGCGCCGGTTCGCTCCGGCCGGGGCCGACGTCGTGGCCCTCACGGAGGAACTCGGCGCCATGGAACGGGTGCGGACCGCCGGCATCGTTGCACTGCCCGGCGCCGCCGCACTGCTCCGGAGCCTGCCCGCCGAGGCAGTGGCGCTGGTGACCTCGGCGGATCGGATCCTGGCTGATATCCGCATGGACGCCGCGGGACTCGCCATGCCGGCCGCTGCCGTGACGGCGGAAATGGTGACCCGGGGCAAGCCGCACCCGGAAGGCTATCTGACGGCGGCAGGCCTGCTCGGCGTGGAGCCAGCGGACGCCGTGGTGTTCGAGGATGCGCCGGCCGGAATTGCGGCCGGGGTGGCCGCGGGCATCCGGACCGTGGCGGTGGGTTCCAACACGGGCCCGCTGCCGGACCGCGTCCTCCATATCCCGGACTACAGGGCCGTCACTGCCGCAGTGGAAACGGACGCGGCGGGCAAGCAGGTCATTTCTTTCCGGCTTTGAGGTCGGTGACCAATTTTGCGATCCGCCTGGCCCGGGTTTCCGCCGTTTTGGCATCCTCCAGCGGCTCCACGAACCGGCGCTGCGAGCTGTAGTTCAGCGTGGCGTAGAACGCCTGGGCGTCAGGTTCCGCAGCCAGCGCTGCTGCCAGGTCGTCCGGAACCTCGATGATGCGCAGCTGGGTATCCAGTTCCACGTCCACCTCGACGGTGTCGCCGGCCGCAACGCCTGTGAATTCCCGGTTGGCGGTGCTCACGCCGACCATGTTCTGCCCGCCCATGACCGCGATGCTGCTCCGGTAGCTCTTGCCGTTGATCGTCACCACAACGGGCGGACGTTTGCCCGCGCCAAGGGCGGCGACAACCTCTTCCGGAACCTCAATGCCTGCCTTGTTGCCGCTGCCCAGGATGGTGGTGGTGAATTTCATGGCCCAAGTATGGCCCGGAGCCGCAGGCCAGGGAAGCCCGGAC
>DATCVX010000664.1:0-7438 GCA_036566705.1 Arthrobacter sp.
TAGGCGGCGTCCTGCTTGTTGAACCACTCGACGCACGGAATGGAGACAACGCGGGCGGCGATGCCTTCGGCCTGGAGGGCTTCGCGGGCCTGGACGGCCAACTGGACCTCGGAACCGGTGCCGATCAGGATCACGTCGGCCGGCACGGTCTCGCCGTCCTTGGACGCTTCGGCCAGGATGTATCCACCCTTGGCGACGCCGGCAACGGAACCGAACGTGTCGCCGTCGGCTTCGCCTTCACCCCGGGCGTAGGTGGGGATGTTCTGGCGGGTCAGCACGATGCCGGCCGGGTTTTCGTGGTTCTCCAGCATGTTCTTCCATGCCGCGGCGACCTCGTTGGCGTCGCCGGGGCGGACCACGTCCAGGCCCACGATGGCGCGCAGGGAGGCCAGCTGTTCCACCGGCTGGTGGGTGGGGCCGTCTTCGCCCAGGCCGATGGAGTCGTGCGTCCACACGTAGAGCGACGGGACACCCATGAGGGCGCCGAGCCGGATCGCCGGACGCTGGTAGTCGGAGAAGATCAGGAAGGTGCCGGAGAATGCACGGGTGTTGCCATGCAGGGCGATGCCGTTCACGATGGACGCCGCGGCGTGCTCACGGATACCGAAGTGCAGCACCCGGCCATACGGGTTGCCGGACCAGGCGTCGGTCTGCTTGGAGGCGGGCACGAACGACGGCGAACCCTCGATGGTGGTGTTGTTGGACTCGGCGAGGTCGGCGGAGCCGCCCCAGAGTTCCGGCATGACCGGCCCCAGTGCGTTCAGCACCTTGCCGGACGCGGCGCGGGTAGAGACGTCCTTGCCGGTCGGGAAGACCGGAAGCGCAGAGTCCAGGCCTTCGGGCAGTTCGCGGGCTTCGACCCGCTGCAGCAGTGCCGCAGCTTCCGGGTTGGCTGCCTGCCAGGCGTTGAAGGATTCTTCCCATTCCTTCTTGGCGGAGGCACCGCGGTCCACGACCGAGCGGGCGTGGGCCAGGACTTCCTGGTCAACCTCGAAGGACTTTGCGGGATCGAAGCCCAGGACTTCCTTGAGGCCTGCGACTTCCTCGGCACCCAGAGCGGAACCGTGGATCTTGCCGGTGTTCTGCTTCTTGGGCGCCGGGTAGCCGATGATGGTGCGCAGCGAAATGATGGACGGCTTGGACGTCTCGGCCTTGGCGGCGAGCAGTGCGGAGTAGAGCTCCTGCACGTCTTCGACGTATTCGCCGGTCTTGGTCCAGTCGACGCGCTGGGTGTGCCAGCCGTAGGCCTCGTAGCGCTTGAGGACATCCTCGGTGAAGGAGATGTCGGTGTCGTCCTCGATGGAGATGTGGTTCTCATCGTAGACAACCACGAGGTTGCCAAGTTCCTGGTGGCCGGCCAGCGAGGAAGCCTCAGCCGTGACGCCTTCCTGGAGGTCGCCGTCGGACGCGATGACCCAGATGGTGTGGTCAAAGGGGCTCTCGCCGGCGGCAGCATCGGCGTCGAACAGGCCGCGCATCCGGCGCTGTGAGTAGGCGAACCCGACCGAGGACGCCAGGCCCTGGCCCAGCGGGCCGGTGGTGATTTCGACGCCGGCGGTGTGCTTGTACTCGGGGTGGCCCGGGGTAAGGGAGCCCCACGTGCGCAGTGCTTCAAGGTCCTTGAGCTCCAGGCCGTAGCCGGAGAGGAACAGTTGGATGTACAGCGTCAGGGACGTGTGCCCCGGCGACAGGATGAAACGGTCGCGGCCGATCCAGTCAGGATTCCGCGGGTCGTGGCGCATGAGCTTCTGAAAGAGAAGGTATGCGGCAGGCGCGAGGCTCATGGCGGTGCCGGGGTGGCCGTTGCCAACCTTCTCCACGGCGTCTGCGGCCAAAACGCGGACGGTGTCCACCGCGCGCTGGTCCAAGCTGGTCCATGACAGTTCTTGCTCTTCCAAATGTGGCACGAAAACCGGGCCCCTCTCTGTGCTGACGGCAGGCGGTACACGGGATCCGCATGGAGGCACGCTGGGGTGCCCGCTTTGGTGTGTACCAGCCGTTCACCATCGAAACGTTGATCTATCACTCAGCCACAAGCCGAAAGTGGGAATGCGGTTTCCACCGCTTCTTCGCTGCGTGCTGATCTGGTGACAGCTTAGCTCCATTCCAGCTGTTGGGAGGCCCGAATCTCACGTTTTGGACGCAATTTCCCCTTATGTGAATGGGCATTCCGTGAGGTTGAGTTAATCTGCTCGAATCGGCCCGCGAGCGATCACCAGGGCCTATTGGCGGGGCTTCTGTTACAAATGCGCACGGTATGATATTTGGAGGCTGACGCCGGGTAGCCGTGCTCCTCAAGGGGTTCACGGGGGACCAACGGGTGTTGCCGGGACCTACTTCCGATGACCATTGGCGGGCTGCCCGGGTAACGGCCGCTACTGACAGCTGCACCGACAGACAGACTTGCCAAACAGAACGGGTGACCGCCACCGTGAGCACAACCGATACGCCGCTGAACGCTTCCCGCGCCCGAGGGGGAGCAGGGCTGGCCCGCAAAGCCAAGGCGTATCTCGCCCTCACCAAGCCCCGCGTCATCGAGCTGCTGCTGGTCAGCACGCTGCCCACCATGATCTATGCCGAACGCGGCTTCCCTTCCATTGGCCTGATGCTGGCCACGCTTGTCGGCGGTGCTTTCGCGGCAGGCAGCGCCGGAGCCTTTAACTGCTACATCGACCGCGACATCGACAAACTGATGCACCGGACAGAAAACCGGCCGCTCGTCACCGGCGAAGTCACGCCGCGCGAAGCCCTCATTTTCTCCTGGGTCCTGGGCGCGGCCGCCATCGCGATCCTCTGGTTCGGCGCCAACCCGCTGTCCGCCTGGCTGGGCCTGGGCGCCATCTTCTTCTACGTTGTCATCTACACCATCATCCTCAAGCGCCGCACGGCACAGAACATTGTGTGGGGCGGCGCCGCCGGCTGCTTCCCGGTGCTGATCGCGTGGGCCGCGGTGACCAACTCCGTTGAGTGGCCGGCCGTCATCCTGTTTATGGTGATCTTCCTCTGGACCCCGCCGCACTACTGGCCGCTGTCCATGCGCTACGGCGAGGACTACCGCAACGCCAACGTGCCCATGCTCGGCGCCATCGCCGGCGCCAAGGTGGTCTCCGTCCAGGTGGTGCTCTACGCCTGGGCCATGGTGGCCTGCTCACTGCTGATGGTTCCGGCCGGCGGCGCGGGCTGGGTCTACACGGCCACGGCGGTCCTTGCCGGTGCCTGGTTCCTGTACGAGTCGCATGCGCTGTACAACCGGGCACAGCGCGAGGACATCTCGGACAAGCGTGCCATGAAGGTCTTCCACGGCTCCATCAGTTACCTGACCCTGCTTTTCATCGCCCTCGCCGTCGACCCGTTCGTGGGCCCGGCAGTCATGGGCAACTAACCCCGGACGCTCTCTCACTTCCTGCAAGTTTTTACCCGACGCTCTTGCACTTCCTGTCGGAAAATTCGAAACCCTCTCTCACCGTTTGAACTGGTGGGGGAGGGTTTTGCGTTTTGCAGGATCTGATAGAGCGACGCCGGCAAACCGACAGGATCTGATAGAGCATCTACGGCAAACCGACAGGATCCGATACAGCGTCCGCGGCAAACCGACAGGATCTGATAGAGCGTCCAGTTAGCGAAAGGCGCCCCGGCTCGGGGGAACCGGGGCGCCTTGTCGGTGTCGCTGGGTTGTCGCGGGTCTTGTTGGCGTGGCTGGACCTGCGCGCCGCTACTTCACGGGGCTGGAACGGGCGACGTCGGCGGCGTTGGTAGCCGCGCTCATCAGCAGGGCGGCACCCAGCATGTGCGCCCCCACCAGCAGCGCCGGGATGCCGTTGTAGTACTGGGTGAAGCCAATAACGGCCTGCAGCAAAGTGACCGCCAGGAGCAGGATCACGGCGGTCCGGAACGGTCCGGTAATCCGGCGGGCAAACACCAGCACCAGCGCGAACAGCGTTCCGGCCGTGATCAGGTATGCGGGCACGGCGTGGATGTGGGAGAACAGGTCCCAGTCCAGGCCGTTGCGGGGCGCGTCGGCATCGCCGGCGTGCGGGCCGGCGCCCGTGACCACTACTCCGAGCATCACTGCCACAGCGGAGAAAAGCGCGACGGCGGCGCTGACCGGGCGCAGGACGCCCGGCAACGCGGGCAGCGGGAGGGCGGCAAAGCGGCCGGTCCGCCCATAGGCCCGGTTGACCAGCAGCGTGGCAATGACCACCAGTGCCATGGACACCAGGAAGTGCAGCCCCACCACCCACGGGTTGAGGTTTGTCAGCACTGTGATGCCGCCGATCACGGCCTGTGCGGGGATGCTGGCCAGCAGGCCCAGCGCCAGCAGGAACAGGTCCCGGCGTTCCTTGCGCAGGTTCCACAGATACACCAGCATCAGGACGGCGACGGCGGCCAGGGCGAAGGTCAGGAGCCGGTTGCCGAATTCGATGAAACCGTGGATCCCCATTTCCGGGGTGTTCACCAGGGAAGTATCGGTGCAGCGCGGCCAGGTGGGGCAGCCCAGGCCTGACGCCGTCAGCCGGACGGCGCCGCCGGTGACAACCAGCAGCGTCTGTCCGATGAGGGAAGCCACCGCCAGGCGCCGGACCCGGGCGTCAACAGTACGGGGAAGCCGGGCCGCCAGGCGTCCGGCGAACTGGGGGAGGCGTGAAGCCGTGCTCACGGATATCTCAATTCCACTTGAACCAACGGATGGCTGCTGCTCCGGCAAGAACCGTCCAGACCAGCAGGATAAAGGCGGCACCGACGTCGATGGTGCCGAGCAGGAAAGCCTCGCGCAGGGCCTCCCCGAGTGCGCCCGAAGGCAGGTAGTGGACGATTCCCTGCGCGGCGGCGGGCAGCCGCTCGGCGGGAATGACGATTCCGCCCAGTGCGCCGAGCAGGATCCACAGCAGGTTGGTGATGGCGAGCGTGGCCTCGGGCCGCACAGTTCCTGCCACCAGGAGCCCCAAAGCGGTGAACGCTGCGGCACCAAGGACCAGCAGCCCAAGCCCGGGCAGCCAGCCGGCTGCGGGCGGGTTCCAGCCGAGGGCCAGAGCCACTGCCGTGACCACCACAACCTGGAGGGCGAGCACCGCCAGCACGGCCAGGACCTTGCCTGCAATGAGTCCGGTGCGGCCCAGCGGGGTGGTGGAGAGGAAGCGCAGGACCCCGTACCGCCGGTCAAAACCGGTGGCGATGCCTTGGCCGGTGAAGGCCGTGGACATGGCACACAGCGCCAGGATCCCGGGGACTGCGACGTTGACGCGGCTTCCGCCCAGCCCGTCCAGGAGGGGTGTCACCGTCAGGCCCACCAGGGCCAGCAGCGGAAGGACCACTGCAAGGATCAGCTGCTCGCCGTTCCGGAGCATCGTCAATGATTCGTACCTGCCCTGCAGCAGGATGCGCCGCAGCAGGGGTGCGGGCGCCTGGCCCGGAGGAGCGATGGGGGGAACTGTCATCGGATGTCCTTTCCGGAAATGTCCAGGAAGACGTCTTCGAGGCTGCGCGCCTCAAGGCTCAGCGAGCCGGGCATCACGCCGTGGGCTGCCCACCATCCGGCGAGCGAGGCGAGGTCCTGGGGCGTCAGCGGGCCGGTGGCAACGTAGCTGCCGGCCCGTGTTTCACTGACGGCGATCGCGTCGGGGAGGACTCCATTGAGGTCCAGGCCGGCGGGGGCCTCAAAGAACAGGGTCCGGATATGCTCGGTGCCGGATTCGACGGCGGGGTCCCGCTGCAGGAGCTGCGCGACGGTGCCTTCGGCGACGTTCCGTCCGGCGTCGATGATGTAGACGTAGTCCGCCAGCCGCTGGGCGTCGTCCATAAGGTGGGTGGTGAGGATGATGCCCATCCCGGAGTCCCGGAGTTCGGCGATCAGTTCAAACACCAGCTGCCGTGACTGCGGATCGAGGCCTGCGCTGGGCTCATCGAGGAACAGTACCTCGGGGTTGCCGATCAGCGCGGCGGCCAGCGCCAGCCGTTGCTTTTGTCCGCCGGAGAGCCGCCGGACCGATGTCCTGCTGAACGTGTCAATGCCTAACCGCTCAACCAGCTCGTCCACCGGCCGGGGGTTGGCGTACATCCCGGCGATGTGCCGCAGTAGCGGGATGGGACGGGCCGACGGCGGGAGGCCGCCGTCCTGCAGCATCACACCCACGCGGGCGCGAAGGTCAGCGCCTGCCAGGGCGGGGTCCTGGCCCAGCAGCGAGATCGAACCGCCGCTTCGGGTCTGCAGGCCCTGGGCGCACTCGATGGTGGTGGTTTTGCCGGCCCCGTTCGCGCCGAGGAGGGCGGTGACCTGGCCGCGTTCGGCGACGAGGGAAACACCGCTCACCACCCGGAGCATCTTTCCATCCAGGGTGGCCAGCGGACCAACATCCTTAATTAACCCGCTGATGGACAGAACCGGGGATTGGGGGGAACGCACCCCAGCATTCTACGCGATGTAGTACTTCGCCCGATGATCCCGGTACCGGCAAAGGTCAGCCTCGCCTTACTGGAACGGGGGAGTAAATTACGACATGATTGTGTTGTGTATTCCATGACCAATGCTACTGCTGTGCCTTTTGCCGGGCACGGGGCGCCGCGCGCCTCCGCTGAGCGCGGCCACATTGCCGCTGTTCCGGTGGCTGATGCAGACGAGCGTACCCGCGACCGGGTCCTCGGGGCAGTTCTGGAGCACGGTCCGGTCAGCGCGGCTGAACTTGGCGACCTTCTCGGCTTTACGCCCGCGGCAGTCCGCCGCCACTTGGACCACCTGTCCCGCAGCGGCGTCATTGAGGTCAAACGCGTCGCCAAGGCCGGGGCCGGCGCAGGCCGGCCGGCCCGCCGCTACGTCCTGAGTTCCCAGGGCCAGTCGTCGCTGGGCAATGACTACCTCGACATCGCCACCCTCGCGCTCAAGCAGCTCCAGGCGGTGGCGGGCGAAGAGGCTGTGCGCCAATTCGCCGTCGAACGCTTCGCCGAAATGGAACGCCGCTACGCACCGGAGATCGAGCAGGCCGGACCGGACATCACTGCACGTGCGCGCGTCCTCGCCGAGGCGCTCAGCAGGGACGGCTTTGTGGCCTCTGCCGCGTCGATTGAGGCAAGGGCGCCGCTGCCGGCAGCGCTGTCCAGCGTCCAGCTGTGCCAGGGCCATTGCCCCATCCAGCAGCTCGCCGCCGAGTTCCCCGTCTTCTGCGATGTGGAGACAGAATTGTTCTCCCGGCTGGTAGGCGTTGACGTACGCCGCCTGTCCACGCTCGCGCGCGGCGGACACGTCTGCACCACCCACATACCCACAGGCCGGCTGGCTGCCGGGGGACCGAACGTCCCGCAGACAGCCCCCGCCAGCCTGGATGAAGTAACCAACCATCAGCAAGAAAGGCCGTGATGACGGACCAACTATCAGAGAAAGCGGTAGCCGAAGACACTGTGATCTCGGAGATTCTGGAAAAGAATCCCGAGCTCCACGGCATCGGCA
>DATCVX010000665.1:0-1589 GCA_036566705.1 Arthrobacter sp.
AACGTACCTGCTGGAGTCCTGGCAGTGGACCATGGCCCAGCGGAACCGGCACCTGGCCCGCCTCGAGTTCGAGGCCACGGCGCAGGATATCGTGGCTGCCGATCCGCGCGGCACCTCCCAGGAGCACTTCCGCATGCTGCACCACAAAACGCGGGACTGGCTGATGGTGCAGGGCATCCCGGAGGAATTCGCGGACACTGATGCCCGGCTCTTCACGTCCACCTTCTACGGCCTGCAGTTCGACTTTGTGGTGATGAACCAGCCGGAAGCAGCCACGAAAGCCTTTGAACTGATGCTCACCGTCTTCTTCAACAACCTGGAAACGCGGCTCGCTGCGGTGGCGCAGGAATCTTCGGCCTAAACCCATGGGCAAAGCCTGACAGGCTTCCGCAACTACCCTCAGGGTGAGGCGTGCCGGCCCACCCACTCCACCAGCGGCCGCAGCTGGTCCCACATCCCGGAGATCTTCCCGGCCGCCTCCGGGCTGTGCACCCAGTCCGGCTCGCCCAGCTCAACGCGGGCGGACAGCGACTTGTGCTTCAGCAGCTCCGCCCGCGGGTGATCCTTGTCGAACCCGCGGGGCACGGTCTTCAGCTTTTCGCCCTCCACCGCAAAGCCGGCGGCGGCTACGGAATCAACGATCTGCCGGAGGGCTTCGCCGGTGCTTGAGGCATCGACGGAGTTCCGGAACCGGACCAGCTGGGCCGGCGTGCTGGTGTGGCAGCCGCCGCCCACCAACAACCCGTCAGCGCTCACCTGCACGTAGTAGCCGACGCCCTCCTGGGTGGCCGCGAAGCCGCCCTGGGCGGTCTTGTACGGGGATTTGTCCTGGGAAAACCTGATGTCCCGGTTGGGCCGGAAGACCTTGCCCGGCCCGAACCGCGGTTCGAGCTCGGCCAGCAGCGCCGTGACCGGATCCCTGACCAGGGTGTTGTAGCTGTCCTTGTGCTCCAGCCACCACTCCCGGTTGTTGTTGTCCTCAAGTTCGGCATAAAACTCGAACGCCCCAGCGGGGATGCCTTGGAATGTACTCATGCAGTGATCCTAGGGACCGGTGCCGGCTCCAGCCAGAGCCGGTATCCCCTATGTGGAAAGCGCGGGAGAAAGCGGCCCCAACGCAGGACACCCCGCCGCGGAGTATCCGCAACGGGGTGTTCTGCGGGTGGCGCAGGGCCAACCGATGATGCAATTGCCAATTAGCCGATCTTGTTGGCAGCCTCGGCGTCCGAGGAGTCGGCAGCAGCCGCACCCAGGTTGGCGCGCAGCTTGGCGCCGAGTTCGGCGTCGACGTTGGTCCAGTACTGGATGGCGCGTTCCTTGATGTCGGCGCTCTTCACGCCGCCCACGGCACCGGTGATGGTGTCCAGGAAGCGGGCCTTGGCGGCGTCGTCGTAGACCTCGCGGTACAGGGTGCCGGCCTGGCCGAAGTCGCTGTCCTCGGTGTGCAGGGTGTGCGCGGAGAGGGTCAGTTCGCCGTCGTTCTCCCAGCCGCCGCCGGCAACAGCCGGCTCAACTGCAGCCGGTCCGCCCACGGAGTTGGGGGCGTAGACCGGGACGGTGGGGGCGTTGAACAGGTAGCGCCCGGAGCC
>DATCVX010000666.1:0-1905 GCA_036566705.1 Arthrobacter sp.
TTCCACTCGGGGAAGCCCTCCTCGAGCCGGGCGGCCCGGTGCCCTTTGTCGGTGAGCAACTGCACGGCGTCGTCCGCGTAAAGGCAGTATGGTCCGCGGCAGTAGGCGACGATTTCGGTCCCCTCGGGAACCTCACTCAGCCGCGACTTCAGGTCCGAGACGGGAAGGGACAGCGCACCCGGGATGTGTCCGGCGTCGTACTCCGGCTGCGGCCGCACGTCCAGCACGACCACATCGCCCTGCCGCAGCCGCCGCCGCAGCTCGTCGCGCGTGATCATGCTCAGGTCGGTGCGGTCGCCGACGTAGGCACGGACGAGGTCGCCCAACTCCCCCATGTGCGCTTCGGCCGTTTCCCTAAGTGCCCGCCAGAGCCGCTCCACTGCCGGGCTTGCAAGTGAGTAGTAGATCCGCGTACCCGAGCGTCGGGAGGAGACGAGGCCGGCGCGCAACAGGCGCTGCAGGTGCTGGGATGTGTTCGCCACGCTCTGGTGGATCTCGGCGGCCAGCTCGTCAACCGACCGCTCGCCCTGGGCAAGGACATCGACCAGCTCCGCCCTCCTCCCGTTCCCCAACACCCTGGCGGCTTCCACCAGGCCGTCGAAGAGCGCCTCCTTGTCCTGATGGTCTCCCACTCACGCCTCCTATTCAAGAGTTCTCTTGACAAGCCTAGCGCCTTGGGGTTCTTATTCAAGTATCCACTTGAATAAGAAAGGGGGTGGTGGCCATGTCCACCATCCAAGCTCCCCAGGGTCAACAGTCCCGCCTCCGGACAGGAGCCGCCCTCATGGCACTGGCCGGCCTGGCGTTCGTGGGATACGCCGTAATTTTCCTGATCCTTAACTTCACGGACGCCTTCCTCGAACTGGGGATCGGCCCCGATCAGGTGGACAAGGGAAGAGCGGAGATCGAGGCCTTCAGCCCGCAGCTGTACCACTACATCAGCCATCTGCACATCGCGGTCAGTGGCTTCATTGCTGCGGCCGGGCTGGCCGTCGCGGGCCTGTCCTGGTACGGGGTGCGCCGCGGAGAACGCTGGGCCTTCGCCACAGCCGTCATCGTCCCGGTCGTCGGACTCGCCGTTGCACTTCCCGCGCACTATCCATGGGGTCTGGCAACAATTGGACACCTCGGACTGATCTACCTCGCCGTCCTCATTTTCCTCGCCGGAGTGGTGACAGCCTTCAGTGCAATGCGAAGCCCCGCAGTGACACACCACTGACGCGCAGCATTTTTGTTACACCAGGCTGTCCGCGGTGGCAATGGCGCCCGCGAAGCGGTCCGCTGATCTGCATGCCGTATCCGCGGATACGGCACGCGGTTTGGGCGCTTTGCCGGTGACGACGGCGGCCGGGTTGCCATCGGCGGCCGCTGGGCCATGCCTGACCTGTCCGGCAGTCAAACCGTATCCAAGCATTGGGCTGGATTAGTAAAATGGACCATGGTGGTCTTTCCCGCAATCGGGCTCCTTCTGTGGATTGCCTTCCTGCTCGTCGCCTTTGTCCTGTCCGGCACGATCTGGCTCCTGTGCAATCTAATAATCTGGCTAATGGACCTCAAGCCCAGACTCACTGGGCCGAAACCCGCTGCCAGCTCCCAACCGAACAAACGCCGGGTTCCTGCCCCGGCCCGGAACCAACCCCGGGTCCTCGTCCAGAACATACGCCCGGCCTCTGCCCCGGCCGAGCCCCGGGTCGACTCCGGCATCTGGCCCAAATGGACCGCATCGCACCGGCAGTACATGGACGGCGAGCTATCCCTATGGCAGAAGCAGTTCGATGCCCTGAACTCCCGCGAGTAGGGCGCAATCATCGTAGCGGGTACCCATCGCCGCTGCGGTGGTTTCGAGGGACTGACCTGGCCCCTACGGTTCGGCTGCCGGACGGGAGTACGAGGATCCGGAATCCG
>DATCVX010000667.1:0-2368 GCA_036566705.1 Arthrobacter sp.
AACCAGCGGAACGGATACGCGAACCACGTCACCCACGGTCCGACGAGTTCCCCCGTGGAAAGTGTGTGAAGCAGCCGGCGCTGCAGCAGGTATTCCTCCCCGGCGCGGCGGGCGGCCCGAAGCCCATCGCTTCCGCCGGTCACGGACTCGTAGTACAGGAGGCCTTTCAGGGAGTTGAGCGTGGAGTGGAAGGAGGATCGGGTGGAGCCGTCAACCCACTCGCAGTTCCACCCGCCGTCGGCCATTCGGTGGTCCAGGAACCACTGGGTGATCCCGGAGACATCGGTCCCCAGCCAGGCGCCATTGGCGAGCGTGAAGGCGTTGATGCAGGCGTCCACCTCCCCTTCCCAATAAGGCAGGTCGTTGTACTCCCAACGGCTGTTCGCGGCGAGCAGGTCCGCGGTTCCAGCGAGGGCAGTTCCGTCGACGCCCCAGTCGCGGAGTGTATTAAGCGTCCACGTCGTTGCCGACCAAGGCTGCCCGGCATTTTCGGCTGCTTCGGGGCCTCCGAAGTCGAAGTCGTGGGGAAAGTACGCTCCTCCTGCCCACTGGCCGTCCGGATCCTGCAGCGCGAGCAGCCGCGCCGATAATCCTTCCGTCGCCATTCGGGCCCGGGTGGCTTCCCACACCTCGGGCGGGGCACCGGCAAGGTCGCGCTCGACCTGCCAGCGGAGCGCCGGGTCGGAGTCAAGCAACCAGTTGAGCAGAGTGGGTTCCAAGGCCATCTTCGGCAGGCTACCACCGCCACCGCATGATTTGGTCCGCCTCGAACGGCACTATCCGTGCGGAAACGGCTGCTAGTGGCCGCTACTCCCGGATTTCCTCCCTCCGCGGTTTGAGGTGACCGGGGATTCCTCCGTTGGACAGGGCCGGGAATGTGCACTCGAACTCGCCCCGGTAACCGAAAAGGAATCCGACGACGGGGTTTCGCACCTGCAGCTGAATCGTGAATATCCCACGGGCATCGTCAAAACTCTCATACAGGTCTGCCGTCCCGGTGAGCAGCGCAGGAAAAGTGAATCCCACGACGCCTTCGTAGAACCTCTGGGCTCCGGATTGCAGATGCAGGGATCCATCGGCCGTGACCTCCAGGACAAGGTCAGTGGCAAGGTGCTGGTGCGTCCCAAGGTAGTCAACGATGCCGCCGCTTTGTGCGCTGTGCACCATGGTGGCATCGAAGCGCCGTTTCTTGCCCGGCAGCTCCAGAGTCCTGACAAACGTAACTGTCGGGCGGCCGAAGCCGTCGACGTACGGGTAGTTCTCGATAGTGAACGGGATGTTGTTTCCCTGGTCAGGGAAGAGGATGTTGCGGTAAGCCCCAAGGCGCAGAAAAGGAACAGTCCACCAGGCCCCGCGGCGGACTTCTGCGAAAATTCCGCGTCCCACGCATGCATAGCCCGCTTCGGTGTCGACGCCGAAGCGCTTCTGCAGCATAGGGTGCAGGCTGTGGAAGTCGCTGCCCAAAGCCTGTTCAAAAATCGATGCCATAGCTACTCCTGACTTCGGGTTTTGTCGCCTGCAGGACGTGTGGAGGGTGACGGAAGTCCGGCAAGGGCGGAGGGGACACGCGCCGAGCGCAGGTCGGGAGGCCGCCGCAGACACCGCCCGGCCCTGGGCACGGACCAGTGGGACGGCAGGATGAATGAAGCCAGGCCTGTAGCCACGCCTACAAGTGCGGCGCCCGCATTTCGTCCTGTCAGGGCGCGGCGGAGCAGGATACCGGCGGTCAGCAGCCCACCCGCCCTGGCCGCGGCGTCGATGAACCACCGATTGCGGGAGTCCGCCGGGTGGAGGTCCGACTCCGCCCACATCCTGAGGCGGTCAAAGCTTATGGCCGTAGCCCAGCCCAAGGCCGGCCGGATCACATTGGCGTCCAGGATTCGTCCGAGGATGCCCATACCCGGGCGGTAGTTGTACCCGGTGATGAATCGCAGGCCGTCGTCCGTTGGAATGTACCGCCAGTATCCGGAACCCGGCCCAATGGGAGAAAGTACGTCAGCGGTGTCGAACTTCAGCACGGATGTGGCCTGGCCGTCGGGCCGATACCTGTGTCCCAGGGATGTCCCGACTCCTTGAATGCAGTGAAACGGGAGCCGGAACTCGTAGCGAAAGCGGACCGGACCCCGGCCATCGCCAGGTTCTGGAACGATCCGTGAAAACCGTAGATCCCACCTGGGGTGAGACGCCGGGTCCTGGCTCAGGGTCCACACCCGCTCCAAGGGTGCCCGAATGCCGATCTCAACGTAGATCGGCCTGTGCGCCGCTGGTTCTTTCCCACCCAAGACTTCCCCCATCCCAGCATCCTAAAGTGCCGTTGGAGCCCGACGGGAATTTCGGCAGTTCATCAGCGGCGTCGACGCCAGCGGCA
>DATCVX010000668.1:0-2191 GCA_036566705.1 Arthrobacter sp.
TGGGTCGGTGAGCTGCCGGTGACGTTCTATCGGGCACGTGAGGTGACCGGTTTCGTGCAGGACGCCGCCGGCGTCGACGTCCGGCTGTCCGACGGCCTGTCGCTGCGGGCGGAGTATCTCGTCGGATGCGACGGCGGCCGCAGCCTTGTCAGGAAAGCGGCCGGCATCGGCTTCCCGGGCTGGGATCCGACAACGAGTAGCCTGCTCGCCCAGGTGGAGATGGCCGAGGAACCGGAACTGGGCATCCGCCGCACTCCTTCGGGCACGCACGCCCTCGGCAAAGTGGAGTACGAGATCAAGGACGGCGAGGTCGTTTACATGCCCGGGGGGACGGTCGGGGTCATGCTGACCGAGCCGCACGTGGGCACGGGCGAGCCCACCCTGCGCGATCTCAGCGAGGGCCTCATCGCCGTCTACGGAACGGACTACGGCATCCACAGTCCCACCTGGATCTCCCGGTTCACCGATATGACCCGGCAGGCCGCCGCCTACCGGGACCGGCGGGTCCTGCTGGCCGGCGACGCCGCACACGTCCATGCCCCGGATGGCGGGCAAGGGCTCAACACAGGCGTGCAGGATGCGGTGAACCTGGGCTGGAAGCTGGCCCAGGTGGTCAAGGGGATATCCCCGGACGGCCTGCTGGACAGCTATCATGCGGAGCGGCATCCGGTCGGTGCCCGCGTGCTGCGCAATTCCATGGCTCAGGTTGCGCTGCGCCGCCCGGACGAGCGCTCGGAGGCCCTGCGGGACACCGTAGCCGAACTGCTCGGCATGGACGAGCCGCGCAGGCGCTTCGCCGCGATGATGTCCGGCCTGGACATCCACTACGACCTCGGCGAAGGACACCCGCTGCTTGGACGCCGCATGCCCGATCTCGACCTCGTCACCGCCGACGGCAGGCTGCGGGTCTTCACCCTGCTGCACACCGCCCGGCCGGTGCTGCTCAACCTCGGAGAGCCTGGCAGCTTCGATGCCGTTCCGCGGCCGGACCGGGTCCGACTGGTCGACGCCTCCTACGCCGGTGCGTGGGAGCTTCCGGCCCTGGGGACGGTCCCTGCTCCCACCGCCGTGCTGATCCGGCCTGACGGCTACGTGGCCTGGGCGGGCGGCCCCGCCCAGCCGGGCCTCGCTGACACGCTAAGAACCTGGTTCGGACCGCCGGCCGGGCAGTAGCGGGGTCAGGACGCCGGCACCATGCCGGCGTGCTGCTCCGCATCCTGGACCCGCGGCCGGGAAAGTTCCAGCAGGTCGTCGTCCGGGTGGATATCGGCCAGGTTGTGGGTCACCAGGACCACCGTGCGGTCCGCCAGGCCGGAGCGCAGGTCGGCCAGCATGGCGCGTCCCGCTTCGGCGTCGAGATGGGCCGTCGGTTCATCCAGGAGGATGACCTCGGCCCCGGTCATGAGCGTCCGGGCAACAGCCAGCCGTTGCCGCTCCCCGCCGCTGAGGAACGATCCTCCCGGCCCGATCCGGGTGTCCAGTCCTGCCGGCAGGCGGGAGACGAGCCCGCTGAGGCCAACGGCGGCAAGGGCGGCCGCCATGTCGCCGTCCGCTTCGTCCGGGTCATCCGCCGCGCGGCCCAGCAACAGGTTGCCGCGCAGCGTGGAATCGAACAGGTGTGCCTCCTGCGGGCACCAGGCGGCCCGCCCGGTGACGCGTACCTGGCCGGCGGAGGGTGGAAGGAAGCCAAGCAGCACGGACAGCAGGGTGGACTTCCCGGCCCCGGACGGCCCGGTGACAGCAAGCCAGCGTCCGGGCGCGGCAACCGCGGCCAGGCCGGTGAACACCGGATCCCCGCCGGGCCAGGCCGCGGCCACGCCGTCCAGCTCCAGCCCCGGGGCGGCACCGGCACGGGCGGCAACGCGCACAAGGCCGTCGTCACCTGTGCGGGAAGTGGCGGGGGCAATAGCTGCCGCCGGGGTGCCGGCGAGGGCGCCGGACCGGCCGATCCGGCGCAGGACCGTCCGGAACGCCGGGAACTGGCGGACCGCCGTCGTCATGGCTGCGTAGGGCTCCACCAGCGCCAGTTGCAGCAGGACGATCACGGCCAGCGCGGCGGGCGCCAGCGATCCGTCCAGCACCTGTGGCGCGCCCATGACGGCGGCAGCCAGTTCGGCCACCCCGCAGGCTGCGGTGGTGGCTGCCTGCCCCAGGCCCTCGGCCCAGGCGGACCGCTGGGACGCCCGGGTGG
>DATCVX010000669.1:0-6588 GCA_036566705.1 Arthrobacter sp.
GCGCCGGCAGTGCGGCGCTTTCCGATGTTGCCAGTGAGTATTCGGGTCCCGAGTGGGTTCAGTCGGCGGCCGAACTCAACCGCCGGCTCGGGTCGATCCCGCTGGTGGACGGCAACCATGTGGAGCTGATTCCCGGTTACCCCGACTCCATCCGCGCCATGACCGAGGCCGTCCGGAAGGCCAAGCGCTTCGTCAACGCCGAGTTCTACATTATGAGCACGGACCACGTCACGGATGACCTCCTCACGGCCCTCGAAGAGGCGGCGGACCGCGGCGTCGAGGTCCGCGTGCTGTTCGACCACATCGGAACGCTGCGCGTGAAGGGGTATAACAGGCTGCTGAAGCGCCTCAGGGCCAGCCGCATCCAGTGGCGGCGGATGCTTCCGCTGCTTCCCATCCACGGCCAGTGGCGCAGGCCGGACCTGCGGAACCACCGCAAGATCATGGTGATCGACGGCGAAGTCGCCTTCACGGGGTCGCAGAACCTGATCGAGCCCTCCTACAACAACCCCAAGCACCGCAAGGCCGGCCGCGAATGGGTTGAACTGATGGCCTGCCTGCGCGGTCCCATCGTCACCACGCTCAACGTTGTTTTCGCCACCGACTGGCTCAGCGAGACCGACGAGTCGCTGGAGCACCAGCTGCAGCTGCCGGCCAATCCCGCCCCTGGAACGGTCACCGCCCAGGTGGTTCCCAGCGGCCCGGGGTTCATCACCGAAAACAACCTGCGGCTCTTCACCACCCTGATCTACTCCGCCCAGCACCGCATCTCCATCTGCAGCCCATACTTTGTGCCGGACGACTCGCTGCTTTATGCCATCACCACGGCCGCCCAGCGCGGCGTGGATGTGGAACTGTTCGTCTCCGAGAAGGGCGACCAGTTCCTGGTGCACCACGCGCAGCAGTCCTACTACGAGGCGCTGCTGGAGGCCGGGGTGAAGATCTACCTGTACAAGGCGCCGTTTGTGCTCCATGCCAAGCACTTCACCATTGACGACGAAGTGGCCGTCCTGGGCTCAAGCAACATGGACATGCGCTCCTTCTCGCTGAACATGGAGGTGTCCGTCATGCTCCTGGGCGCGGACATTGTCAATGACATGCGTGCGGTGGAGGACACGTACCGGGACATTTCCCACGGGCTCAAGCTTAAGGACTGGCTGAACAGGCCGCTCGCTGCCCGTTACATCGACAACGTCGCCAGGCTGACCGCGACGGTCCAGTAGGCCCGGCTAGCCTTCGGGAAATTCCGCGCCCAGCGTGGAGAGCACGCCGAAGGCCTTGACCCGGATCTCGTCGTATTCCTCGTCCGGAACGGAGTCCGAGGTGATGGCGCCGCCGATCCCGAGAGTCAGTTCCGCCATGGGCCCATCGCCGCTGCCGTCCCCGTCCGCGCTGCGGATCCCTTCCCCGGAGCCGGTGTCGATCACCAGGGTGCGGATCGCCACGGCCAGGTCCGTGGCGCCGTTGAGCGAGAAGTAGCCGATGGCCCCGGAGTAAAGGCCGCGCGGAGCACCTTCGAGCCGGTCCAGGATGGCCATGGTGCTGATCTTGGGGGCGCCGGTCATGGAACCTGCAGGGAAGCACGCCGCCACGGCCTCGGCACGCGGCGAGCCTGGCAGCAGCCTCGCGTCGATGGTGCTGACCATCTGGTGCACTGTGGCGTAGCTTTCGATCGCACACAGCCTGCTGACCGTGACAGACCCGGGTTCCGCGAAGTGGCTGAGGTCATTGCGCAGCAGGTCCACGATCATGATGTTCTCGGCCCGGTCCTTGAGCGAGGTTTCCAGGTCGCGGCGGAGCTGGGCGTCGAGGGCCGGATCCGAGGCCCGGCGGCGGGTGCCCTTGATCGGTTCGGCGCGCATGCCGCCGTCGGACGCGATCTTGAGGAAACGTTCCGGCGACGTGCTGGCCACCGTCAGACCGCCGAACCGCAGGTAGCTGGCGAAGGGCGCCGGATTCCTCCGGCGCAGGGCCAGGTACGTGCTCCAGGGCGCTGCCTCCGACGCGGGCACACGCGCCGAAAGCGTGGTGGTCAGGCAGACCTCGTAGGAGTTTCCGTCGCCGATTTCGTGCTGGGCGGCCGCGACCTTGTGTTTATATGCCGGCTCGCTATCGCGGCTGCTGAACACTGGCGGGAGTACGACGGCGGTGCTGCCGCCGGCTGGCTCCGACGTCCTGCCAAAGTGCCGGGCTGCTCCCGGTGCTGTTGCTTCCGGTTCTGTGGCCGCGGCGAGCACGATGCTCCGTGCCGCTTCCAGCCAGCTGTCAGTGTCCGGTGCCTCCAGGGCGAGCAGCCAGGCGGTGCCCTCGGCGTGGTCCAGGACCACGGCCCGGCCGGCGAAGAGCAGGGCGGCATCCGGCGTTGTTGCTGCGACATCCGAGCCGCCGGTTTCGCGCTTGAGCTCGTAGCCCAGACACCCCAGCCAGCCGAGGGCAAAGTCGCAGGGATAACCCTCCGGAGTGCGGACGGCCCGGCGTCCCCAGACGGTGTCCAGCCAGCGGAAGAAGGGACCCGGCACCCGGGCGGTGGCGCAGCCGGCGGCGATTTGGCTCTCGCCTGACCGGTGCGTGACCGTCTGGCCGAACACGCCGCCGTCGTCCGCCAGGATGCTGAAGCGGCTGCGCTCGGCGGCGGGGGACTGCCCGACCGGTGGGGTCGAGGAAGCGTTGGAGGAGTCCAGCCACACGGCGTTGGCCGAGCCGCCATACAGCCCGGCGAAGAGTGCGGCCGCGTCCGGGCGGCAGTCGAGCCGTTCCGCGCGGAGCCGGAGGCCGCGGCGGGCGGACAGCTCAGGGACCAGGGCCGGTGCCAGCGAGGGGAGGTAGGTCAGGAGCTGCAGGACATCGGCGGGGGCTGCGCCGTCCGCCTGGTTCAGCACGCGGATGTCCGCCAGGCCCGGGACGTCATCGCCGTCGAGCCACGCGTCCTCCTGGGCGGCCCACTGGTCCCAGAACGGCTCATAGGTTCCGCCGTCACGGTCCAGCGCCCGAGTCCGGCGGACGTCGTCCGGCGAGTCGGCCCAGATCACGGCGCTGAGCAGGGGCCGGGCCCCGGCGGACGCGGCGCCCACCCCTTCGATAATGACAATCTCGGCGGGCAGCGTGACCCGGGTGTCGCCATCGTAGTGTTTTTCCCAGTCCCAGCTGGTCCAGGTGGCACGTTCGCCGTGGCTGAGGGGCGTCAGGACGGTGGAGATGTACCGCTCGATGCCTGCGGCTAGGCCGTTCCAGCCGGGGTAGATGTCCTCGAGGTGGAAGAGCGCCACCTTGTGGTGGTTCCGCAGCCGGGCGGCTAGTTCGATGGCAAGAGTGGTTTTCCCTGCGCCGGATCGCCCGTCGATGGCGATGATCACAGGTGCGGGGGTCATGAAATAGAGCGTACCTGCTGATGCTCGTGCTGCCGGTGCCAGCCCTGGTTTCCGACGACGGACCGGACGTGCTCGATGATCCCCGGCAGGGCAGAACGGACCTGGTGCCACACGGCATCGAAGTCAGCCTGGCCGCCGTACCAGGGGTCCTCGATGCCCTGGTCCAGCAGGTCCTTGTGTGCCACTGCCGGGTCGAAGCTGCGCAACATGCGGACCTTGTCCATGGCTTCCTGGTCCGGAGCGTTTTCGCGCAGCCACGCGTAGTGGTCGACGTCCAGGGCCAGGATCAGGTCCCGCTCATGGAACCAGTCAGCCTGCCATTCGCGGGCGATGTGCCGGTCGGAGGCGAGTTTCGTGGCCGTCAGCCGGCGGGCCGCGCGCGGGTCGATGGGACGCCCGGCCTCGTAGCCGGTGGTCCCGGCGGAGTCCACCGTCACGGCGGCGTCGAGCCCCTCCGCTTCCAGTGCCGAGGCGAGCATCAGCTCGGCCATGGGTGACCGGCAGATGTTTCCGGTGCAGACGGCAATGATCCGGTATGGGCTCGACGATGAGTTCATGGTGCTAAGCATGCTTTATACCGACGCTCTTGGCTAGCTGGTTATCGGGATGTTTCACGGATTCGTAAAGAGAATTGCAGAACCCGTCATATTCCGGTTGCAGCAGTTCGTTTTGGGCCGTGGGAAGGGTCCTGGTCAGTGGATCAGGGCGAGGAGAATGCCGACCGCCACGAACAGGACACCGAAAATCCGGTTGAGTATCTGCTGCCCGCGGGCGTTGTGGGTGAACCTTTGGAACGACTTGGCAGCAGTGGCGAAGAAGAACCACATGACCAGGATGTCGATCGCGACCACCGTGGCCGTCAGCACAAGATACTGCGGAAGCAGCGGCTGTTCGGGCCGGATGAACTGCGGCATGAAAGCGAGGAAGAAGACGATGGCCTTGGGGTTGAGCAGGTTCACCCACAGGCCGCGCCGGAACATGGACCACGCGGGCTCGTTCCGAAGGGACTCGGTTGTTTCCTGGTCCGGTTGCGGCTTGCTCAGGAACTGGCGGATGCCCAGGTACACCAGGTAGGCCGCGCCTGCGTAGCGGATCACGTTGAACGCGACAGGGGAGCTTGCCACCAGGACGCCCACCCCGAGGGCCACAATCATCACATGGATGACCAGGGCCGCCTGCTGGCCCAGGATCCCCCAGATGGAGCGGCGGAAACCTGATGTCAGGGAGTTGCTCATGGTGTTGATCGCACCGGCTCCCGGTGTGAAGCTGACCAGGACGCCGGCACCCGCGAGGGCGAGCCAAAGGGAGAATTGCACCTGCCAAGTTTAGTGCCGTTTCACCACAGGGTGGTCACGGGTTCAAACGCCTGGAGATCCTCATCGGCCGTCACCAGGGTGAGTCCTTCCACCATGGCCTGGGCCGCGAGGATCCGATCGAAGGGGTCCCTGTGGTCCCAGTCGAGCTGTCCGGCGGCCAGCGCATGCGGGGCGGAGACGGGGAGTTCAGCCGCGAGCAGATGGGCCACCTGCCGCGCGAAGCTGGTCACTATGGCTGCACCTGAAGGTATCTTGCCTTGGCGGTGTTTGTACGAGAGCTCGTAGGCCGTGACGGGTGATACGTAGACCTGGTTTTCCAGCTTGACGATCGCATTCCTGGCCTTGGCGGAGAGGCGTTTTGGTTCGGAGATGGCCCAGATGAAGACATGAGTGTCCAGCAGCAGGCGTGTCACTCCGTGGTCCCCATCTCCTCGTCAGTCCACGGCTCGTAGAACTCGTCAGGGATATGGAGGGGGCCAAGGAATCCCAACTCGCGTTTGTGAGGCGGCTCGATTTTCACCAGCCGGGCCACTGGCCGGCCGGCCTTCGCGATGACCACGTCCTCGCCGCGTTCAACGAGGTTCAGGAGTTCGGAGAGCCGGGTTTTCGCTTCCTGGACGTTGTACTGCCCCATGTTGACCAAGTCTAGTTGGTCAACCTCTGTCGTGTAAGGCTCAGCCCAATATTCGTTCTCGCCGTTATAGTTCATGGCCCGACGCTATTCGGGCTCCGCGTTGGGCGCAGCGGCCGAAACTCTCTATGTGGAAAAGTTCGGACAGATCAAGCAGCAGGTCCAGCAGCCGGGCAGCTCAGGCCCGGGCGATGACCTCACCGTTCGGGATCAGGAACCAGCCGTCGTCGGTGGATCCCCAGCGGTGCCAGCCCGCGGAGATCCGCGCGAGGTCCGCGGCATTGGCGAAGCCGTACTCCAACGCCTGCTCGGCGAAGGCGGAATGCAGCACCCGCTCACCCCAGACCCGGGCCTGCCAGCGGCGCTGCTGTCCGGTGGCGTAGAGCCAGTTACTGCTGGTGGGGGCGACGTCGGTGAAACCGGCGGACTGTGCCCACGACACCAGCCGGCGGCCGGCGTCGGGCTCTGCCCCGTTGCGTCGGGCGATCCGCTGGTACAGCTCCATCCACTCGTCCAGTTCCGGGAAGGCGGGATACCAGCTCATGCCGTGGAAATCGGCGTCGCGCACCGCCACGATCCCGCCCGGCTTGGCCACCCGCCGCATCTCCCGCAGCGCTTCCACCGGGTCCGTGAGGTGCTGCAGCACCTGGTGCGCGTGGACGAGGTCATACGTTTCGTCCTCGAAATCAAGGTCGTAGATGTTCCCGGCCAGGAACTCCACGTTATCCACCCCGCGCTCAGCGGCGAGGGCGGTGGCCTGGGCGATGATGTCCGGGGACCGGTCCAGGCCGGTGACAGTGCCCGGCGCCACGAGTCCCGCGAAATCGCAGGTGATGCTGCCCGGTCCGCAGCCGACGTCGAGCACGCTCACCCCGGGCCTGAGGTGCGGTATGACAAAGGCTGCGGAGTTCTCCGCGGTCCTGGAGGCATGGGCGCGGACCACCGACTCATGGTGGCCGTGCGTGTACACGTCGTCTTCAGGCTGCTGCGCACTCATAATGAAACGCTACCCCTCTGCGGTGAAAAACGGGCGGAAGCAATAGGGTCCGGCGGGCGCTTAAAGGCGCCTGCTCTGCCAGAATTGAGCCATGACCGCGCAGGCTCGGGGAAAGCAGTCACGGGGGAAGCAACCGGGGGGACTCCGGCTCCGGGCGGCGCCGGCTGGCGGGCTGCGGCGCCCGTTCTTCATCGCGGCAGTGGCCGTTTTCGCCGTCGCCGTGCTGGCGGAGATCGGCATGGCGCTGCTCCTCGGATCCACCGCCGTGGCACCTGT
>DATCVX010000670.1:0-2660 GCA_036566705.1 Arthrobacter sp.
GGCCATTAGGATTGCTCCAGAGATGGGGCCGGGGCTGCCGGCCATGAAAGGTCTGCACATGAAGGCACTGCCAGTAGAGCCGAGCAACGTTCCGGTTGCCATCGGGTCCCGAATCCGTGCCGCCCGGCAGTCCCAGCGTCTCACCATCGAGCAGGTTGCCGACGCCACGGGGCTGACCAAAGGGTTCCTGAGCCGCGTGGAGCGCGACCTGACCTCACCGTCTGTCGCATCGCTGGTCACCCTGTGCCAGGTTCTGTCTATCTCCATCGGGGAGCTGTTCGCAGCTCCCGAAACCCACCTGACCAAGCGCAATGAGGGTCCGCGGATTTCGCTGGGCGGCGAAGGGATCGTAGAGCGCCTGCTGACTGCCCGCTCGGAGCGCCGGATCCAGATCATCCAGGCGGTCATCGAGCCCCACGGCCGCGGCGAGTCCGAGCTCTACGCAGTGGACTGCGACGTCGATGTGCTGCACGTTATCAAGGGCAGCATCCGGCTGATCCTCACCAATGAGGAATACGAGCTCAACACCGGGGACACCGTCACCTTCCCCGGCCGCGAACCGCACACCTGGGTCAACCCCACCGACAAATCCGTTGAGGTCCTCTGGGTGCTGGTCCCCGCCGCCAGCCGGTAGGTCGTTCTTCCTTCTGCGTTTGTTGCGTGTACGTTCCCGCCCGGTTTGTGGCCCGGTTCCCTGTGGCGTCCCTTGAACTGGCGCGGCCTGCCTTCGATTCGGGGGGATTGGGCCGCAGTAACCGGGCAGGAACGCACGCGCTAGCCGGCCGAGGCCGCCCTGGCCACGAGCACGGCCCTGATTTCCGCCAACACCTGCTCCGGGTTGAACCAGATGTGCTCGGGCATATAGCGGAGGACGGCGTAGCCGTTGACCGTCGAGGCGTTATTCCGCTGCCGGTCCCTGAGCATGTCTGCGCGCTTTGAGTGGTATGCGAACCCGTCGATTTCCACGATCAGGAAACCCGCCAGCAGGAAATCCACCCGGCCGATTCCGGGCAGGAGCACTTGCGCCTCGAACTCGATGCCGTTGCTTCGGAAGAGATGCTGCGCATCGACTTCCACGATCGATTCCGCCCGAACGTCAAGCTCCTGCAGCGCCCGCCGAATGGGACCGGACCGGTCCCCGTGCAGCTCTGCCCGAAGCAGTTCCAGCGGAACGCCGTACAGCCGGATCGCCGACGTCGCGATGGCCGTGGACGACGGCGGCTCAAGGCACCCGAGTGCGTGCAGGGCCACGTCTTCAACGGCGGCCAAGGGCAGTTCCGGGTGACCGTCGAAGCGCAGGGTCCGGTGCCGGATGAAGCCGTCGCCATGACCGTGGTTGCAGGCCAGGTGCAGCCGGGCGGGCGGGTCCCGGAGCCATAGGCGGTAGCGTGCGGCGGCGCTGGCACAGGTCAGCCGGCCGTTGTGGTGGATGGCCGCGGCGAGGTCCCTGTCACCACCAGGTGCGAGGAAGACTCCTCGCCGGGGTTGGGTGGCCCCGAGTTCCGTCAGGCGCCGAATGTCCCGTCTGGAGTATCCGGCGCTGAGGAGTTGGGCGGTGCGGGCAACTCCGCCGGCCCGTACAAGGTGTTCGAAGATGTCCATGCAGCCCATTGCAGGCCGTAGCTGCCCGGATCCGGAAGGGGAAACAAGCCCTATGTGTGCAGCACACGGCACTTGCTGTGCGTTCCTGCCCGGTTTGTGGCCCGGTTCCCTGTGGCGCCCCTTGAATTGGCGCGGCCGGCCTTCGATTCGGGGAGGATTGGGCCGCAGTAACTGGGCAGGAGCGCTCGCGCTTGCTGGCCGAGGCCGCCGGCCCGGAGCTTCTTGTAAACACTTGATGCGCATTAGGAAACTTCAGGGTATGATGGCTGTCACACCCGCCGATCAATCCTCGAAGGAGAGGCTCACTGTGAAAGAGCTGCGCATCGAAGCCAACGGCAACCTTGGCCCCATCGATTCATCCCGCATCCCGCGCTACGCGGGCGCTGCCACCTATGCCCGCCTGCCGCGCCTGGACCAGGTGGCCAAGGCTGACGTGACCGTGGTGGGCGTGCCCTTCGACTCCGGCGTGTCCTACCGCCCGGGTGCCCGCTTCGGCTCCAATCACATCCGCGAGGCCAGCCGCCTGCTACGCCCGTACAACCCCGCCTGGGACGTCAGCCCTTTTGAAAACATCCAGGTGGCCGACGCCGGCGACATGGCGGTCAACCCGTTCAACATCAACGAGGCCATCGAAACCATCCAGCAGAACGCCCTGGACCTCACCGCGGCCGGCAGCAAACTGGTGACCCTCGGGGGCGACCACACCATTGCCCTTCCCCTGCTGCGCGCCGCGGCCGAACGTGCGGGCGGCCCCATCGCCATGCTGCACTTCGACGCCCACCTGGACACCTGGGACACCTACTTCGGCGCCGAATACACACACGGCACCCCGTTCCGCCGGGCTGTTGAAGAAGGCATCCTGGACACCGAGGCCATCAGCCACATCGGCACCCGCGGCCCGCTCTACGGCAAAAAGGACCTCGACGACGACCACCGCTTCGGGTTCGGCATCGTCACCTCCGCCGACGTCTACTACCAGGGCGTCCTCGAGACGGTGGCCAAGGTCCGCGACCGGATCGGCAACCGCCCGCTGTATATCTCCGTCGACATCGATGTCC
>DATCVX010000671.1:0-1767 GCA_036566705.1 Arthrobacter sp.
GGTGACGCGGTTGGCCGTCAGCGGCACATAACGCAGCAGGACGCCGGCGTGGATGGTCATGTAGTCCACGCCCTGCTCGCACTGCTCAATCACGGTGTCGCGGAAGATCTCCCACGTCAGCTTGTTGGCCTCGCCGTTGACCTTCTCGAGCGCCTGGTAGATGGGCACGGTGCCGATGGGCACGGGGGAGTTGCGGATGATCCATTCACGGGTGGTGTGGATGTCATCCCCCGTGGAAAGGTCCATGACAGTATCGGCGCCCCACTGGGTGGCCCACTGGAGTTTGTCCACTTCCTCGGCGATGGAGCTGGTCACAGCCGAGTTGCCGATGTTGGCGTTGATCTTCACCAGGAAGGCCTTGCCGATGATCATCGGCTCGGATTCCGGGTGGTTGATGTTGTTGGGGATGATCGCACGTCCTGCGGCCACTTCGCTGCGGACCAGCTCCACGTCGCAGTTTTCGCGGAGCGCGACGAACTGCATCTCCGGAGTGATGAGGCCCTTCTTCGCGTAGTGCATCTGGGTGACTGTCCGGCCTTCGACTGCGCGGCGGGGCACCGGCTGTGCCCCTTTCCACTCCGCGGACGCAGCGCCGCGGCGCACGGCCGACTTGCCGTCGTCGAGCAGGTTCCGTTCCCGGCCGCTGTAAGGTTCCGTATCGCCGCGGGCCTCGATCCACTCTGAGCGGAACGGGTTGAGGCCCACCACCGGATCGCTGCCCGGGCCGGCGGTGCGGTAGGTCCGGAAAGGACCGTTTGCCTCGCCGTTGGGCGAGGGCTCCAGCGCGATCTCGGTCACGGGCACGCGGATTCCGGTGGCTTCGTCGTTGATGAATGCCAGCGAGTGCGACTTCAGCGACTGGGTTTCAGAGGCGGCAGCCGCATTTTGGGCAGGGATCAGCTGTGTTTCTTGTGTACTCAATGAATACTCACTTCCTTCGCCGGCATTACCCGGACAGGTTCAACGGTCGCAGGCTGCGTCAGCCCGATCTCAGCCCCTGCAAGGGCCCCCGTGTGGTCTAGATGAAGCTACCACAGGTCCGGGCGGGGCTCCTTGCCCTGACGGCAGCACCGTCTTTCGCGGATTAGGCTTGTGCCATGGCCGGAATCATCGAATTCAGCGGAACTGTGCTCACCGGACCGGACCATGAACGGCAGGGGCTGTGGTCCGTCGACGGCCGCCTCACGTTCCACCGGCCCGCCACCGCACCGGATGTTGTGCTCGACGGCTGGGTACTCCCCGGGTTCGTTGATGCCCACTGCCACGTCGGCCTCGGACCCGGCGGCGCCGTGCCGGATGAAGTGGCCGAGGAACAGGCCCGCACCGACCGGGACGCCGGCACCCTCCTGATCCGCGACGCCGGCGCGGCGAGCGATACCCAATGGCTGCAGCAGCGGCATGACATGCCCAGGCTCATCCGCGCCGGGCGGCACATTGCCCGTTCCCGGCGCTACCTGCGGGACTTCGCCGTCGAAGTTGAGCCTGGGGGCCTAGTCGAGGCGGTGCGCAAGCAGGCACGGGCCGGCGACGGCTGGGTCAAGCTGGTGGGGGACTGGATCGACCGCGACGCCGGCGACCTCGCGCCGTCGTTTCCCGATGCCGTCGTCCGTGACGCCGTGCAGGCGGCGCACGACGAGGGCGCCCGGGTGACCGCCCACTGCTTCGCCGAAGACACCCTGGACCAGATGCTCGACGCCGGCATCGACTGCATCGAGCACGCCACCGGACTGCTGCCCCGCCACCTTCCGCGGCTCGCCGGGCAGGGCG
>DATCVX010000672.1:0-1716 GCA_036566705.1 Arthrobacter sp.
CATGTTGGAGGTGGGGCAATGCGCGACGGCGGTGCCCGCGGCTCCCAGCCGGGCGATCTCGGCGTCGCTGAAGTGGATGCCGTGGCCCAGCCAGGTGCGGTCGGTCAGCCATCCCACGCTGTCCAGGTAGTCAACGGTGCGCAGGCCGAACATCTCCCGGCAGAAGTCCTCCTCGTCCAGGGTTTCGGCCAGGTGGGTGTGCAGCCGGACGTCCAGCCGTTCGGCCATCAGGGCGCTTTCGGCCATGATTTCCTTGGTGACCGAGAACGGCGAGCAGGGGGCGAGGGCTATCTGGATGACAGCGTCATCGCCGCGCTCGTGGTACTGGCCGATCAGGCGTTCGCTGTCAGCCAGCACCACTTCCGGAGCCTGCACCGTCGACTGTGGCGGCAGGCCGCCGTCGTCCGTTCCCAGCGTCATGGAACCGCGTGTGAGTGTGGCGCGCATCCCGAGCCGGCGGACAACGTCCACCTCCACATCAATCGCGTGTTCGAGCCCGTCCGGGAAAAGGTAGTGGTGGTCGGCCGCGGTGGTGCAGCCGGAGAGCAGGAGTTCGGCCAGGGCGACGGTGGTGGCGAGTTCCAGGTCCTTCGGCGTGAGGCGCGCCCACACCGGATACAGGTTCTGCAGCCACGGGAACAGCGGGGCGTTCGCCACCGGACCCCAGGCGCGGGTGAGGGTCTGGTAGAAGTGGTGGTGTGTGTTGATCAGGCCCGGCAGCAGGACGTGGCTGCCGGCGTCGAACGTCTCCTCGCAAGGCGCCGAAGGCTGCTGGCCCGCGGCAAGGACCTCGACGATGACGCCTCCGCTGACCACCAGGCCGCCCGAGGCGTCCAGTGCATTGGCGGTGAAGGCGGCCTGCGGGTTCCTGATCCACAGCCGGGTGGCCGTGCTGTGAGGGGGGATGGCGTTCATGGGATTCCTTTGGCTGGAAGGGACAATAGGCGATTCCAGCTCAGTGAAGCCCTGTCTGCTGATCCAGGTGGCCGCGGCTGCGGGCAGCGGCGGTTGTGGATCAGCGTAGGGGCGCCGCGGGCAGCCCGTCAATGGCGCCAAAATGTGACTGCCGGGCGTGAAGGCCAGGTAACATGGATTTCACATTGCGAAATTAAATTTCCAGAAAACTATGGCGCGGGCCACACCGTGGTGCTAATCTCGAACTTGCCAAAGGCGGGCACCCGGACTTCGGGAAGCTATCTACCAGGCGCAACTTAACCTTCACAGCACATGCTGAAGCCTGGTAACCGTCGCATCTGGTTCTACTGGTCCCGCAACGGGATACCGGCTTCCAAGCAAAGGGAGTCGCATCATGAGTACCACCGTCACGGCCGAACAGTATTTGGCCCGATCCATCCAGTTGGCCACGGCCAACGTCCTGAACAGCGGGGGCCCGTTCGGGGCCATGATCGTCACGGCTGATGGCCAGACGTTCGACGGCGTCAACCGCGTCACCGCCGACAACGATCCCACTGCCCACGCCGAGGTCACCGCGATCCGCACCGCCTGCCGGGAACTGGGAACGTTCGATCTCACCGGCGCAGTCCTCTACACCAGCTGCGAACCATGCCCCATGTGCCTGGCGTCCGCACTCTGGGCCCGCGTCCAGCGGGTCGTCTTCGCCGCCGACCGGCACGATGCCGCCTCCGTGGGCTTCGACGACGCCGTCTTCTACGAATACTTCGAGAACCGGGACAGGGATTCCCTGATGCCGGTGGC
>DATCVX010000673.1:0-2275 GCA_036566705.1 Arthrobacter sp.
CACCGGCGCCGACCGCTCGCTCCAGCTGGGCCTCAAGCTCCCCGGCGAACAGGACGGACCGCTCTTCGCGATCGCCACCCAGGCGCCGGAGAGCAAGCAGATCGACATCCTGAACATTTACAACGACTCCTCCCAGGCCAACGGCCGCGGCGTTATGAACAGCACCTCCCTCAAGGGCTTCAACATGGCCAAGGACCTGGACTTCGGCGCCGCGTATGGCGGAGCCGACGGACAGACCTTCGGCGAACCGCAGGTGTTCCCGGGCGGCATCAGCTACGGCACAGTCCAGTTCGTTGATGGAGAGTTCGTTACCAACGGCGCCAAGTCCACCATCGAGATCTTCAACCTGATGCTCGGCTACGGCAACGACCGCCTGGACATCCAGGGCACCCTGCAGCCGGACGACGCCGTCAAGCTCACCGGCACCGTGGTGCTGGCCGCCTCCGCCGGAGATGTTGGTGCCCCGGCGGGTTCCACGCACCGGCTCAGCCGCCCCGCACCGTTCGACTGGAAGGCCCAGGGCTTCCTGGCCGGCCAGCCCGTCACCATCAGCGGGCTCACCGGCACCTGGAAGGTGGTGGGCTTCGGCGACGACGACCCCATGGACACCACGGACAACACAGTGATGTACCTGCTGCAGCTCTCCGGACCAGCCGCGGGATCTTCCACCGGGCTGCGGACGGTCATCGCGGCCGATGTGCCGGTCACGTTCACCGGCGCCGTCACCAACGTCCCCAACGCCCAGAACGACGGCGGCACGCTCACCCGGGCGGGCGGCAGCTGGATCGCCGACGGCTTCGTGGCAGGCCAGCTGGTGATGATCCAGGGCGTCACGGGAGCCTGGCGGCTCACCGAAGTCACTGCCCTGACCCTGATCCTGCGCCGCGGGGACGCACTGCCGGCCCTCAACGGAAGCTACAACGTCTTCGTCCCCGGACCCCACGGCGGCCTGACCACCGTCCACGGCGGCGGCAATTCGTTCATGCAGAACGTGTTCGACATGGAACGCTCCGCGCCGGGTGTCGGCAACGGTATTGGCGCCCCGGCGGGCACCGGCCTGGTCCTGACGCGCCTCGACGGCCTGCCCTGGGGCCTGACGGCCTACCTGCCGGGCAGCGGCTACTTCGCCCTGGACCCCTACGGCCACGGCCCGCAGCACATCCAGCTGGCGGGGGAGTCCTTCACCCGGATGATCCTGGGCTTCGGAAACGCGGCCTGCCCGTTCGATGACCCGTTCCCGCACTGCGGCGAAGGCTCGGTCATGTACCTTTCCGGCCCCGTCTACGGCGGCCCCACCACGGTGCTGCCCACCGACGTCCACGTGGCCAAGCCCGTGGCGCTGGCCTCCACCGGCACCATGCAGCTGCACACCGACTACCTGCTCCGCACTGACGGCGGCTCCTTCCTGGCCGACGGCTTCAAGGTGGGCATGCAGGTCCGCGTCAGCGGCCTGGCCGGCCCGTTCACCATCAAGGCCCTCACCGCCAGCACCATGACGTTCTGGAACGCCGCACTGCAGCCCACCGTCCATCTCAATGCGGCCGGCGTGGCCATCTGGGACGCCCCGGTGTTCACCGTCACCGGCTACGACGCCGCCCGCGACGGCGGACTGCTGATCGGCGGCGACGTCATCACCGTCTGCAACCTCGTGAACCCGATCGACGGCGTCCCCTGCGACCTGAACGCCACGGCCGGCCCGGGCTCGCCGCTGGTGGTCTACGGCGACACCAGCCAGGACGGCGTCTGGTACTCCGGCCGCCCGTACGACGTGCTGGGCATGGAGTTCGGCCCCAAGCCCTTCGACCCCTTCGTCCACATCCCCGATGCGCAGAACGAGGACGACGAGTGGATGCTGGGCCTGGCCAACTGGTACGACTACGCCGGCAACGACGTCATCGACGCCTCCGGCCTGTTCGCCCACCTCGCCGCGGCCCAGCTGCCCACGGCCGGGTACGTTGCCTTCGGCGGACTCGGCGACGACCTGATCATCGGCAGCCAGGCCGGCGACCACCTGGCCGGAGGCTCGGGCGACGACGAAATCCGGGGCCTGCGCGGAGTGGACCACATCTACGGTGATTCGGGCGTCAACGTGAACGTCTTCACCCGGGCGCTGGACATCGCCGTCGTCGACCAAAGTTCCCGGCCCTCGGTGACCGGTGCGGGCTTCCTGAACAACGGCACCACCATCCAGCCCTACGCGTCGCCGGTGCGCGACGACCTCCTGGTGGCCGGCCGCGACCTGCTCTTCGGCGAGGGTGCCGGCACCGTCGGCTCC
>DATCVX010000674.1:0-15552 GCA_036566705.1 Arthrobacter sp.
AAGTACGGTGACCTCGGTCCGCGATGGCAGTGGCGCTTGCCCGGCCCGTAAGGGCCTGGCAACGGTGAGGCCAGGATCAGGCACCGGGGAAGTGGGCCGCCAGTCGGGTTGAAGTTCCGACGGTGAACCCTGTGCCCCTGGCTCGGAACGAGCGGCGGAAAATAACGCACGGGCGGCGCTGCCACCCGTGGCCTCCCAAACAGCCGGGACAGCTGCCCCCTGCGTAGGCAGCCAAACCGGACCGGAGACCGCTTCAGCATGGGCCAGTGGAGCCGAAACGAGCTGGACGGAGAGCACCGCCAGCGCCAGCCGGCGCATGAATGCCGGGCATAGTTTGCCTGCAGCAGTGGCAGCGCGCTTCCGGCCGGTTCGTTCCAGGACTGCCGAGAGAAAGGCGGACAGCATGGAAAGCACCCACCACGCAGCGACTGCCAGTCCCGCCGCAGTTACGGCAGCACCCAACAGCTGGTCGAAATCCGGTGCCCTCCGGCCGGCGGCGGTGAGGATCCAGTGATCCGCGAGTGGTTGGCCCGAGATCCACAGGAAGCCGCCCAACAACAGGATGGCCGCGGCCATCGCGGCGTCGGACCAGACTCTTTGCTTCCCATATGCCGTCATGGCCGTCTCCATCGCGTTTGGTGTTATTTGATGCAGTTTGATGAAAGTAAAAACAGTTTGCCCTACGTGATCGAATTTTGTCCAGACGTTGGAGTGAACTTGGCTGAGAATTGACCGTGGCGAAGCCGCGCCCTACGCTGGCCGAATGCGTTGGGATGCCCTGTTTAGTGACATGGAGGCGCAGTTTGCCGAAGGCGGCAGGCTGTCGATGGAAGCTGAGATTTCAGAACGTGCAAGGGCGGACGTGGCCGGACTCAGCCTGGCTGACCGGCTGCGGGGCTCCCTGGGGACGCACGTGAAAGTACACCTTGTGTCCGGTGTGGTTTTTGAAGGGACCCTGGTTTACGCGGGGGCCGACGCTGTTGTCCTGAACGACAACAACCGCCATCAGGTACTTGTTCCGCATATTGCCGTTGAGACTTATGCGGGGTTGGGGCGGTTTTCGGTCAGCGAGCCATCTGCTGTGCGGAGGAGCATCGGGCTGGCGAATGCCCTTCGTGGACTGGCCCGGGACCGGTCGGAGCTGACAGTTATGCTGCGAAGCGGGAGCGCGCAGGACTCCGGCATGACCGGTGTCATCGACAAGGTTGGCCGCGACTACCTTGACCTGGCTGCCCTTAGGCCCGGGGAAGCCCGCCGTGCCCCGCACGTGGGCCACGTCATGACAATTCCATTTTCCGCGCTGGCCGCGGTTAGGTCAGTATTCACGGGAGATTTGTAGCCGGTTGGTGGCCGGGCGGATGTCAGGGCTCCCTCAGCCGGACTTGGACCTGGATTCCTGGATCATCCGGCTCGCCTCGGCGTAGCGCTCTTCGATGTACTGCTCCAGCATTTTCTCCTCGACGCGCCACTGGCCCCTTCCGCCAACCTGGATGGCCTTAAGCTCTCCGCTGCGGACCAGTGCGTAGGCCGCCGGCGAGTTGATCTGCAGTTGCTCTGCGACGTCTGCAAGGGTGAGGAATCGGGGCATACTCCTATTTTGCCACTTCAGGGACCATTTGATGCGTTTATCCACAGTTTGATGCTGTTCGGCTTTTTGACTTTCCGTTCAGGCTTCCATGACGTAACAATGAGGGTGTCCGGGCGCCGCCTGATGTCCGGTGCGGAGCAAGGGGGAGACTGCGCGTGACAACTAATGATGCAACTGCGGCTGCCAGGCTGAAGCGGCCGTCGTGGAAAGATCCCAGGCTGCTCGTTGGGGTACTGCTCGTTCTTGCGTCCGTGGCCGGGGTGATCTCGCTTGTCGGCAGCGCTGACAGGACCACCGAGGTATATGCAGCCCGGGACACCATCGCTGTAGGTGAAATGCTGACGGAGGACAACGTGGTCCGCGCCAAAGTCCGGCTGGGTGACACGGAGCAGCAGTACATCACGGCAGTGAGCGGCCTGCCCGAGGGGGCGGTGGCGGTCCAGAGAATCGGCAAGGACCAGCTGGTCCCGCGTCAAAGTCTTGGCGCTGTGGATGCCCTGGACCGCAAGCCGGTCGCAGTGGCGGTCGAGGAGGCGCTCCCATCGCAGGCGACCGCCGGGACCAGGGTAGATGTATGGGTTGCCCTGCCAGATGCGAAAAACGGATTCAGCGAGCCAAAGCTCCTTCTTCCCGGCGCCGAAATTGCGGAGATCATGTCCGGGTCCACCGCGCTGGGTTCGTCGCGAAGCACCGTGCTCATGATCCTCGTGGCCGACAGCCAGATGCCCGCGTTGCTGGGCGCGCAGGCCAATCAGGCCAAGATCTCCGTGGTGTGGAATCCTGGCGGGGCCGCCTCGTGAGTATCCCGGTAGTCACCGTCGGGCAGGCCCAGGAAGATGTGGTGGGCGGCCTTGAACGGTTGCATGGCCCTGTGACTGTGGTTCGGAGATGCGCCGAGCTGACCGAGTTGCTGGCCGCCTGCCAGAGCGGACTGGCCCGCGCTGCCGTGGTCGCTGACGGATGTGAGGAACTGACGGCTTCACTTGTCGACAGGCTGCGTGCGGTCGGGGTGGCGATCATAGCCCTCACCGACAATCCGGACGAGGCGTCCAGGCTCCGGGGGATCGGCGTTCCGTCGGCTTTGTCGGATGTTGACTCTGCCGTCCTGGCGGCCAGGATATCCGAGGCCGTTGCCCAGTTGGCGGGTATGCAGCCTGGTCCCCCCGCAACGGGCCTGGCCGATCCCGCCGCCGCGCTCAGGCCCGTGCCCGCGGCGCTGGACGACGTCCCTGCGGTTTCCGGCGCGGGCAGCATCATCGCCGTCTGGGGTCCCGCAGGATCTCCCGGGCGGACCCTGGTCGCGGCGAACATGGCGGGGGAACTGGCTGCGGAGGGAAAGTCTGTCCTCCTTGTTGATGCAGACAGCTATGGGGCCAGCATCGCGGCAGTCCTTGGCCTGCTGGATGAGTCGGCCGGGCTGGCGCAGGCGTGCCGGCTCGCTGACCAGGGTCTGCTCGACGCCGGTGCGATGCTCAGGATTGCGGCTCCGGTAGCAACCAGGCTCGGCACGTTCCGGGTCCTCACCGGCATTACGCGCGCGGACCGGTGGACGGAACTCCGGGCGGCGGCCCTGTCACTGGTGCTGGAGCGCGCCCGGGAAATCGCGGATGTGGTGGTCATCGATACCGGATTCTGCCTCGAGGCGGATGAAGAAATCAGTTTTGACACCATGGCCCCGCGACGCAACGCGGCGACCCTGCGGGCGCTGGAATTGGCGGACACCGTCTATGCCGTAGGTTCGGCGGATCCGGTGGGTGTCCCGCGCCTGGTCCGTGGACTGGCCGAACTGGAGCTGGCGGTGCCGCATGTTTCTCCTGTGGTGGTGATGAACAAGGTCCGCGCGGGCGCAGTGGGCAGGGCCCCGGAACGTCAGTTGCGCGATGCCTGGGACAGGTATGGTCCCGCGGCCGGTATCAGCGCCTTTCTGCCGGCGGATGCCCCCGCCGCCGATTCGGCGCTCCTTGGAGGCTCGCTTCTCCTTGAAGTCGCGCCGGAGTCGAAGCTCAGGGCCGCTATCGCCGAATTGGTCTGTGCATCTGCCCAGCAAAAGCGCAGATCCTCTGTATTTTCTTCCACAGCAAGGCGTCGTCTAAAGGGCTAGGCTCACCATAAGAGCTGCAAAGGTGCAGCATCAATCTTGTGATGGAGGCGTTTGTCGATGTCGTCTGGATCCAGTGTGGAGGATCAACCCCTTGCTATCGGAGACCGTGAAGGTTTCCTGGGGGACTACTATCAGCACCTAGCCGAAGAGGACGCGCGCAGCTATTCGCAGGATGTGCTGGCGGCCCGGGCCGAGACGCACCGCGACGTCGCCGGAGTGCGGCTTCCGGGGCAGGCCAAAATCTCCATCGGCACGGAGGCGGACAGCAGCGTAGTTTATGTCGTCACGGATGACATGCCTTTCCTCGTTGACTCTGTCAACGCCGAGCTGGTCCGGCAGAATTCGGCCATCCACCTGGTAAACCACCCTCTTTTTGTGGTTACCCGGCACCGCGAATCGGGGCAGCTGGTCAAAGTGGACCGGGTTCCCTCCCAGTTCGGAATTTCCAGCGGCGACACCGCTGCGATGCCCAGCATGTCGCACCTCATCGCCCAGGGCGACAACGTCTCCCACATGGAGTCGTGGATCGCTGTGGAGATCGACCGCACCACTGATGACGCCAAAAAGGCACTTCTTGCCGGCCTGGAACGGGTCCTGGGTGACGTGAGGGCTGCAGTCGAGGACTGGCCCAAAATGCGCAACAAGGCACGGCAAATCGCAGAAAGCCTGGACAAAGTCGCTAACCCGGCCCAGATTGCAGAGCTGCGCCAGGCCCAGGACCTGCTCCGCTGGCTCGATGAAGGAAACTTCACCTTCCTTGGCTACCGCGAATACGACCTCATTAACGTCGATGGCGAGGATGTCCTTGAACTCCGGGACGACAGCGGGCTCGGACTCCTCAGGGCGGCAGTGGATTCCCACCACGTCCAGCACCTGACGGACGCAGGCCGGAAGAAGGCCAGGGAAAAACGCGCACTCGTGATCACCAAGGCCAACTCGAGGTCCACCGTGCACCGTCCTGCGTACCTGGACTACATTGGCGTGAAAAGCTTTGACGCCGCCGGGAACGTTAACGGTGAGCGCCGCTTCATCGGACTGTTTGCCACCAGCGCCTATGCCGGGTCTGTCCGGAACATCCCGATCGTCAGGGAAAAAGTGGACGCCGTGCTGCGAAATGCCGGGTTCCCGCCTGACTCGCACTCCGGCAAGGACCTGCTCGGAATCCTGGAGACGTATCCGCGCGACGAACTGTTCCAGATCGAGATCCCCGACCTTGCGTCGACTGCATTGGGAATCCAGCGCCTGCAGGAGCGCCGCCGGACCCGATTGTTCCTGCGCCCGGATATCTACGGCCGGTTCATGTCCGCCCTCGTCTACCTCCCGCGTGACCGGTACACCACCAACGTCAGGCTCCGCATTGAGGAGGAGCTGCGGGAAACGTTCCAGGCCGTCTCGATCGACTACGAGGCCAGGATGACTGAGTCTGCCTTGGCACGTCTGTTCTTCCGCATCCGCCTGCCCAAAGGCGCTGACGTTAGCCATGTTGACGCCGAGGACCTTGAAAAGCGGCTGGTCCGGGCCGCGCGGTCCTGGAGCGAAGGGATCTCAGAGGTCCTGCGGGGGAGCGGTGAGGACGATCACGCCAAGGAACTTGCGGCCATCTGGTCTGAAGCGTTCCCGGCGACCTACCGCGTGGACTATGAAGTTGAGGAGGCTCTGGAGGATATCTCCCGCTTCGAGAAGTACGGAGCGGAAGCGGAGCGTGCAGTCGGGGCAAAGCAGGAACGTCCCGGTGTCCATGTGTATCTCCCGGAAGGCGCAGGGGCCACGCTGGAGGAAGATGCCCGCGTCAAGCTCTACATGCTGGAGCCAAAAAGCCTCAGCCAGATCCTGCCCTACTTCCACAACATGGGGCTTGAGGTACTTGATGAGCGGCCCTTCGAGATCGAGACAGCCGACAGGCGTGACTTCTTCCTTTATGACCTTGGGCTTAAGTACCCGGCCGGTGTAGATCCGGTAGCCACCGGCCAGCTGCTCGCCGAGTCCTTCGGGGCTGCGGTGTCCGGTGCTATTGAATCCGACAGTTTCGACAGGCTCGTGCTCCGGGAGGGAATGCACTGGCGCCAGATTACTGTTTTGCGGGCCTACGCGCGCTACATGCGCCAGATGGGAAACACCAATTCGTTCGGTTTCCTCGCCGATACGTTGCTGGCCAATCCTGAAGTTACCAAGGGGCTCAGTGCGCTCTTCGCGGCCCGGTTCGATCCGTCAGTTGATGAGGGCCAGCGTGGCGCCACCCAGGACGCCGTCCGGGCAGCATTGAGCGAGGCCATCGACCAGGTCGCAACCCTCGACGCCGACCGTGTCCTTCGTACCTTCCTGAACCTGATTGAATCCACGCTTCGCACCAACTTCTACCAGTACAAGCAGCACCTGAGCTTCAAGCTGGATCCGACCAGGATCGACGGGCTGCCGTTCCCTCGGCCAAAGTTCGAGATCTGGGTGTATTCCCCCCGGGTGGAGGGCGTACACCTGCGTTTCGGCAAGGTGGCACGCGGCGGACTTCGCTGGTCTGACCGGCGCGAAGACTTCCGCACCGAGATCCTCGGCCTCGTGAAGGCCCAGACTGTCAAGAACGCGGTGATCGTCCCCACCGGCGCCAAGGGCGGCTTCTTCGCCAAACAGCTCCCGGATCCGGCGGCAGACCGCGCGGCCTGGATGGCGGAGGGCATTGAAAGCTACAAGACGTTCATTAGAGGCCTGCTGGACCTCACGGATAACCTCGTAACCGTGCCCGACGGCGAAAGCCTGGTGCCGCCGTCGGACGTGGTACGGCACGACGACGACGATTCCTACCTTGTGGTCGCGGCGGACAAGGGAACGGCGACGTTCTCCGACATCGCCAACGGACTCGCTGCCGAGTACGGCTTCTGGCTCGGCGATGCCTTCGCTTCCGGCGGGTCCGTGGGCTACGACCACAAGGCCATGGGCATCACCGCCCGCGGCGCCTGGGAATCGGTCAAACGGCACTTCAGCGAACTTGACCTGGACACCCAGACCCAGCCGTTCACCGTCGTCGGCGTTGGCGACATGTCCGGCGACGTGTTCGGCAACGGCATGCTCCTGTCCCGCCACATCCGCCTGCTTGCGGCTTTCGACCACCGGCACATTTTCCTGGACCCCAATCCAAACGAGGAAACGTCCTTTGCGGAGCGTCAGCGGCTCTTCGAACTGCCCCGCTCCTCCTGGGATGACTACGACAAATCCCTCATCAGCGAGGGCGGCGGCGTTTTCGCGCGGCAAGCCAAGACGGTCCCCGTTTCGGAGCAGGTTCGTGCGGCCCTGGGGCTGCCGGAATCGACAACCCAGCTGAGCCCGCCGGAGCTCCTTAGGGCGATTCTGCTGGCCCCTGCCGACCTGCTGTACAACGGCGGGATCGGAACATACGTCAAGGCAAGCACCGAGTCGAATGCGTCCGTGGGGGACAAGGCCAACGACACCATCCGCGTGGACGGCCGTGACCTGCGGGTCAAGGTGGTCGGTGAAGGCGGAAACCTCGGGATGACCCAGCGCGGGCGCATCGAGGCCGCACTGCAGGGAGTGATCCTCAATACGGACGCCATCGACAATTCGGCAGGCGTGGACTGCTCTGACCACGAGGTAAACATCAAGATCTTCGTGGACCGGATGGTGGCTGCCGGCAAACTCTCCGCAGAAGAGCGCGCAGGGTTCCTGTCGTCGATGACCGACGAGGTGGGCCGGCTGGTGCTCCAGGACAATGTGGACCAAAACATCCTGCTTCTGAACGACCGCATGCGTGTTGCCGAGTGGAGCCCCAGCTATGAGCGACTGATGGATTGGCTGGAAAAATCGGCTGACCTCAAGCGCGACCTGGAAGCCTTGCCTACCACGGAGACCCTGAGGGAGAGGCTGGGCCAAGGCCAGGGCCTGACATCCCCGGAACTGTCCGTGCTTGCGGCGTACGCCAAGATCGAGCTGACTTCTGCCCTGAGGGAAAGCGACCTTGCCGACGATCCGTGGTTCCGCCAGACCCTTCGCGCCTACTTCCCGCAGCAGTTGCGGGAACGGTTTGATGCCGAACTCGACACGCATCCCCTGCGACGCGAGATCATTGCCACGATTGTTGCCAACGACATGATCAACATGGGCGGCATCACGTTCGCGTTCCGGACCATTGAAGAGACGTCGGCCACCGAGGTGGCTGTAGCGAAGGCGTTTGTCGCTCTTCGGGAGATCTACGAACTCGACGTCATGGTTGATGAGCTCAACAGCCTCCCGGCCTCGTTCCCCACGGAGCACTGGAGCACGGTCCACCTGGACATCAGGCGATTGTTGGACCGCGCCGTGCGCTGGCTCGTGGGCCAAGGCGGAGCCAACCGGCCCATCGCTGAAGTCGTCGCCGAATTCAAACCCGTCATGGATCCGATGCGCGCCCGACTCCTTGACTACGTGCGGGGCGACGACCGCGAGCGGGTCGCCGCGTGGCTTGAGGAAGCGCGGGAGTGGAAGCTGCCCGAAGGCCTGGCTTTGCGCTGGGCTGAACTTTTCGAGAGTTTCGTGCTGCTGGACATTGCCAAGGTCGCCAAGGTCCGCAAGGACCCCGTTGAGGAGATTGCGTCCGTTTACTACACCGTATTCAACCGCTTCCACGCTGATTCCCTGCTTGAACGGATCAGCAGCCTGCCCCGGCAGGACAGGTGGCAGGCGCTGGCGCGGGCGGCCTTGCGGGACGATCTGTATTCGACAGTCTCGGACATGACGACGGCGGTACTCGAATCCACGGATTCCGGGCTGTCCCCGGCAGACCGGCTGAAGGATTGGGAGAGCCAGAATGCGGAACAGCTGGGCCGGGCCAAGAGCATGTTCGACGAGGTCAATTCCCTCGAAGCGGACGATATGGCGTCACTGTCGGTAGCATTGAGGCTCTTGAGGTCAATCGTCCGACGCTAGGGATACCGGCGTCGTAACTGGAGGTGCAGTGGCAATCTTTACGGACCCCATCAGGGAGCACGCTGATTTTGGGCCGGGTGATGCCGAATGGCTGCACCTCCTGGTGGGGGACTGGCAGATGGTTGCCGACCTCGCGTTTGCCGATCTCGCTCTGTGGTTCCCCCACCCGGAGTATGGCTACGTGGCGTTGGCGCACGTCCGGCCCTCAACCACTCACACCGTTTTCCACGGGGACTTTGTGGGTGAGGGCATCCGGTCGGACCTGCAGCCGCTGGTTGACAAGGCCTGGGCCAGCCGTGCCATTGAGCGGTCCAGTGAAACAAACTGGAGCAGCGACATGGCCCTGCGGGTCGAGGCCGTTCCCATGGTCCGTAACGGCAGGACCCTGGCGGTCGTGACAACGCACATGGATCTGTCCAGCTCGCGGATGCCGTCCAGACTGGAACTCACGTACCGGCAGTGCGCCTATGACCTGCTGCGCATGGGCACGCTGGGGCTGTGGCCGGACTTTGCCTCGCCAACGGGCTCCCGCCGCGGCGCGCCCCGGGTGGGGGACGGCCTCATCAGGCTCGACGCCGAGGGCATCGTGCAGTACGCGAGCCCCAATGGCGTTTCGGCGTTCCGGCGGCTTGGCGACGGCGAGTCCCTTGAAGGCCGGTCTCTTGCCGAGGTAACCGCGAGCCTGCTGAAGGACAGGCGCATGGTCGACGAGACGCTGCCTTTGGTGGTTACAGGCAGGATGCCCTGGCGCAGCGAGATTGAGTCCCGGGGCGTGAGCCTTTCCCTGCGTGCAATTCCGCTCCGTGACGAGCAGCACCGGTTCGGGGCCCTGGTCCTGTGCCGCGATGTGTCTGAGCTTCGGAGGCGGGAGATGGAGCTGGTGACAAAAGACGCGACCATCCGCGAGATCCACCACAGGGTGAAAAACAACCTGCAGACCGTGGCGGCCCTCCTGCGGATGCAGTCGCGCCGCATGGTCAGCGATGAAGCCAAGCAGGGCCTGGAACAGGCGATGCGCCGCGTGGCCACGATCGCCCTTGTCCACGAAACGTTGTCTCAGGGGCTGGCGCAAAGCGTCGACTTCGATGAACTGATCGGCCGCCAGTTCAGGCTGTCGGCGGAGGTTGCCTCGCCGTCGCAGCAGGTCAAGACCGAGCGGGCGGGACTGTTCGGCGAGCTGCCCAGCGACTTTGCCACCCCGCTGGCGCTGGTGATCAACGAGCTGGTGACCAACGCCGTCGAGCACGGCCTTGAGGGACGCACCGGCACTGTGTGGCTCCTGGCTGACCGGTCCGAGGAGGACGACGGCGAAGAGCTCCTGACGGTCACAGTCGCCGATGACGGAGTGGGCCTTCCCGATACTCCGCATGTCGAGGGCCTGGGCCTTCAGATCGTCCGCACTTTGGTAACCAGCGAGCTCGGGGGCACCATCGCGTGGCAGCCACGGGAAGGCGGGGGAACTGCCGTCCGGATCCGGCTGAGCCTGATGCCCAAGTAGCCCGGAATCCTGCGCCCCGGAAATCATCCGGACCCTGGCAAAAAGCAATGGCCGCAACCCGTGGGTTGCGGCCATTGCCGTCTGCTATGCCTAAGCCCGGGCTATGATGCCCGGCGTGCGCGTGCTGCCCGGCGCTTCAGGGCCCGGCGCTCGTCCTCACTCATGCCGCCCCATACGCCGGCGTCCTGGCCGGACTCCAGCGCCCACTGGAGGCACGTATCAACAACGGGGCAGCGGCGGCAAACGCTTTTTGCTTCCTCGATCTGGAGGAGGGCAGGGCCCGTGTTTCCGACCGGGAAAAACAGTTCGGGGTCCTTGTCAAGGCACGCTGCGCGGTTACGCCAATCCATGCTGATCAGTTGCTCCATTTCTGGGAAGAGCTCTTTGTGAAATTATTCACTAGTAGCTACAAAGGAAAGGGGCCCTGCGGGGCCCCCTTGGTCATCTGAATTAAGCCTGTCATGTTAACGCTGTGTAAACAAGGGGTAATAAGGCTTGAAATCCGCGGAAAGCTGAGCGATACATCACATCGTCGTTGGTGGCCGTCACCACTGTCCGACTATGTCCGGTAGGGTGCCAGTGTGTCAAGACCCCCTGTACCCCCCTCGAACTCTTCCCCTGACGGTTCCCCGGACCCCTCTCCGGGCGGATCAGGGCCCCGGAATGGCCAGGAACTTCCCACCAGGCAGTCGGCCGGACGTCCGCGCGGCGTAACCGTCATTGCCCTGGTGGTCGTGGCTGAAGCCATTGCTTTGCTTGGCGCGGCCGCCTGGTACGGATATGAGCTTGCTACAGGAGCGCCTGTCCTCTCGTTCTGGGGAGCCGTATTCACCATGGCATTGCTCCTCGCGTTCGCAGCGTGGCTATTCGCGGTGGGGCACTTCCTGTTCCGCGGCTACCGCTGGACACGGGCCGCTTCCCTGGTGGCCCAGCTCTTCGTCCTGACAGTGGGCTTCCCTACCCTGGCCGGGGGCCTCGTCTGGGCCGGGCTCGCCATGGTCTTGCCTGCCCTCGTCGCAATTGTCCTGCTGTTCGACAAACGTGTTGTCGCCTATGCGTCAAGGACGGGCGGTTCCCCGCCGGCCGTTTGAGGTCCTGCCGCCCAGTGTCGATTGGCGGACGCTTTCGAGGGGTCAGGCACCCAGCCCAACTGGACCGGTTTCGGCCTGCCGTTCGTTACCAGGATGCTGCGGCCCGGCGGCGGATTTGGTTCCGCATCGAACCTGATGCCAAACAGGTCGCCGTCCATGGCGCTGCGCGGTGCGATCAGCAGCCCTGTCCCCGAACCCCGGGCGCTGAGTGCCAGAGGCACACGCTGGACCAGCAGCGGACTGAAACCTGCGGTGAAGACCACGCTGATCCCTCTGGTGTTGAGTTCTGCAAGTTCCCGGTGCGCCGACTGGGGCAGAAGGTCTGCGTCGTCAACCAGTGCGATGGCATGTCGGCCTACCGTGCCAGCAACAGCCCTCCGAAGCGCACCGGACCAGTACTCGCAGGCGTCACCACCTGCATGCGGCGCCAGCCACTCGGCCGTCCCGGGGTTCAGCTCCGGCAACAGGCGCAGGAAGCTGGTCTTGCCGCCCCCAGGCGCTCCAAGCACGGCGAAAACTCCACCCGCAGGGATCCGGACGGAGACCGGCGTCAGCTCGTCGCCGCCCAGCCCAATGACAAAGGTCCGTGGTCCCGGCAGGACGGAAGCAGTCTGCAGGGCGGGGCCCCTCGAAAGGTCCGAGGCCACACTTTCGACCGGTGTTGCCCGCGCCATGAGTTCCTCGGCAGGTACTTGCGCAGGCAGGGGATCGACACGGAAGGGCCGGCTGATGACTGGATTGCCACCAGCTTTCCCAGCGACAGTCCACAGAGAGTCGTCGTCGCCGGAGTGGGCATAGAACTGGCAGATGGCAGATTTGCCTGCAGCGACCGGTCCGAAGGCCACTGCCCGGCCAGGGACTTCAGCCGTCGCGGGCAATCTCGGCCATGCGAGGCGGCCGTCGTCGCGTGAACCACAGGGAAAATAGACATGGTTGGGCATCGAAGCAAAGAACCTCGCGGTCACCAGTTCACGTTGTCCTGAGATGGCGACAACAATTCCTGCGCGGCTGCCATCCCGCAGAAGGTCGTGGACGAGGTCTTCCGCCCAGGCCAGCGGACCGGACCGGAAGGACGACGCCCACGTTCCCCAACCCGCGATGAACAGCAGCAGGGGAACGCGGCGACCCTGCGGGGAACTGCTTAGCCGTTGTGACAGCTCCTGTTTGAGCCGTTCGAGGATTCGGACAGCACGTCGGAGGTCGTGCGGGCCGGCCATAGCCCCAACGCGGCAGTTCGACTTGAGGCCGTCCAAGGAGCCGTCTGCGTCGAGGATATAGAAGTGCGCCTCGAACTGATGGGACGCCAGACAGTCGGCTGCAAGAGCCAGAGCCTGGGGAACGCCTGCCTCCGGGGTGCCCACCAGTCCCAAGTGCCCGTGTCCGGCAGGGTGCCAGTCGAGCGGTGCCGTCCGTTGTTCCGCGGGCAGGTCCATCATTCCGAGCCCTATGGACCATTCTTGTGCAATCCCGCTCCGGGGCAGTATTGGGGGCCGGAGAGCGTGGGCGGCGGGTGCCACCGGGCGTTGCAGCACGTAGGGGATTGGCGCAGCCACGGGTTGCCTTGCCGGCTGCCCATCCATGCAGACCCACAGGTCGGACATCATATCGACCAAGGGTGCGGCGGCCATCGCCGGTGTCAGGTCTTGGTGGTCGTCGGCCGCGGGCGGTCTTCCTGCGGGGTGCCTCAGCGATTCGGAGGCAAGACGCACGCTGAGGCGGTCCGGAATACTCGCGTCTGTCGGATCCGTCAGGGATGCAGCCTGGAACTCCTCTGGTTCTTCAGTGCCCCGCGCCAGGAATGCCCGCCCTGGCGTCTGCAGGCTAATGGCTGAAGCCGCCCCGGAATTGATGATGTCCATCGACTCCATGTCGGACTGGACGCGAAGGGCGATGCTGGTTGTGACGTTTGCACGAATGTCCGCCGTCAGTGCGCCTTGGGGCCGCTGCGTCGCCATGATCAGGTGGATGCCCAGGGAGCGCCCGATGGCGGCGATCCTCATGAGTTCGGTCAGGGCCGCCGGTGCCTGCTCAACCAGCATCCGGAATTCATCAATGACCACAACAAGGTGGGGGAGCAGAGCATCCCGATCGGTGCGGGAAGCCCGATACGCAGCCAGATCAGGCGCCTGGGCGGACGCGAGGATTTGCTCCCGGCGCCGGATTTCCGCCCGGAGGGATACGAGCGACCTGTCCAGCTCGTGGCTGGCCAGATCGGTCAGCATCCCCACACAGTGTGGAAGGCCTTGCAGGGGCGCCAGCCCAGAACCGCCTTTGAAGTCGACAAACAGGAAATTAATGCGGTCAGGAGGATGGCTGAGCGCCAACGCGGCGGTGATGCTGCGCAGGAGTTCGGATTTTCCGGAGCCGGTAGTCCCGGCAACCAGCAGATGCGGGCCGTCGCTTTGCAGATCCAGGTTGCGGTTGCCGCCGGCGGTTTGACCGATGGGCGCGGGGAGGCCCACCTGGTGGCGGGATGCCGCCCAGCGGGCTGACGTTTCAGACCTGCCGGGATTGAGCAGGTCGCGGAGCAGGCAAGTTTCCGGCACATTCCCTGCACCGCTACTAACGGGCGCGGCATTACGGGAAAGCATGCGGCAAAAGCTGCTGAAGACGTCTTCCGAAGCGAGGTCCGGCACAAAGCGGATAGACCCCTGCGGTCCGCGCAGCTCGGCGACCCGTTCACCCAGTTCGATGTCGGCTGGGGCCATCGAACCGGGCCGGGACCGGAACTCGATAACCCGCCAGTGGTTTTCCGTCGCGAGAGCTTTGATCCCGTCGTCCGCGGGGTCGCCGGCATTGATCACCAGGAGCACGCCCTGCATGGTTGCGGGGCCGCATTGTCTTGCCAAGGCGGCTGTTGCTGCGGCCTTCGTGGCTGTCAACGTGACACTGGACAGGAATCGCCCGGTGAGTGGAAGTTGACCGGGCGGACCATGGACCACCACACGGGTGCGCACGGCCCGCGGGTAAGCCGCAAGTTGCATAATGAGGGACCGCATCAGGCCGTCGAGGGACTCAGCAGGGCCGCTCACTGTGGTCACCGAATTGGCCGGGTCGAGGACCAGCGGAACAACCCCGGCCGACGGGACGTCCAGTCCCGGTGCGGCAGGCTCGAATCGGATATTTGCAGATTGGGCGGCCAAACCCAGGCGCAGCCAGATCCTCTGTTTGTCGGGAGCCCGTTCATGGGAAGCGCCGGACGGCAGCCCGCCGACCACAAGATCGGACAGCGGCGGAGCAGCGCCTTGCCGCCGCTCCCGGTCCTGGCGGACCGCGGTTGCCACCGCTGTGGCCAAGTCCCTGCGTTGACGCCTCCCGGAGACGACCGGCACGATAACGGAGACGGCAGAGACCGCGGTGAAGGCGAGAAACATCCACATTCCGGTCATGACAGCCAGCCCCACGCCGATGACAAGCGGCAGGACGGCCGTCAGCACGAGTGCGGCACGGTTTCCAGGGTCCATGCGCCGCTGGATCACCAGGGGCTCGTGCACGTCTGATCCTGCTTCTTCCAGTTTCACACCGGGAGCATCCACGAAAATCGGCGACATCGTGGAGTTGCCGCAGCGGATAATGGATCCGGCGGCTACAATCGTGGCTCTTACCTGCTCGCCGTCGACTTCCGTACCGTTGGCACTGTCAAGGTCCTCGAGCGTGATGGCAGTTTCGGAAACCAGAAGGCGGGCATGCTGCCTGGACAGTTCAGGATCCGGGATGACGATGTCCGCGTTGCTTCGGCCGATGCTGTAGGTTCCGCGCCTCAGGGGAACCACTGTCCCGGCGCCGGCGCCGCTCAGAACTGCGAGGGCCAGCGGTGCCGGCGGGCCGGAAGGCCGCCGCGACGTGCCTCCGCGGCTCCGCGTCCCGCCGTCGACGATGACCGCACCGTTAACCAGGGGCGGCTCACCGACCGTCAGGGAAGCAAGCTGAAGGCCGTCCACTGACAAAATGCCGGTGCCGAAAGCTGCCTCAAGTTCGTCCTGAAGCTCGGCGCCGCGGGTTCCCGCGGAGGCGTCCACGGTGAGTTCCATGGGCGGCTGGACCAGCCCCGAGCGGGGGCCGCGGACCAAAGTGCACTCCAGCGGCATGATGGCGAATTCCTAACGGTTGGCTGGCCTACACTTCAACGCTAGGAACTGGGCTGGTGTTCTGTCTCCACTGAACTGTCCCATGTGGATAACCGCCCGATTTTCGGGAGGCATCGGAGGTCATGCATCCGGCCCAGGTCCGCAAATGAGCCATTCAGGGAGAGCACTGCGTCGACAGCCGCGTGCCCATATCGGCCCTGGCGTGCAATGGTGCCCTGACGGCGGGTGTGGCGGCCCGGCGCATCGACCGGGTGGGGAAGCCGGACACCCGCCGG
>DATCVX010000675.1:0-2368 GCA_036566705.1 Arthrobacter sp.
AGTTCAAAACTCACATCGTTGACGGGCTTGATGGTGCGGTCACCCGAGTTGAAGGTGCGGACCAGGTTCTTGACTTCAATCATGGCTATTCTCCTCGCAGGACTTCGATGGGACGGATGCGGGCCGTGAGCAGCGCCGGGACGAGTGCGCCGATGATGGCGACCCCGAACACAGCCGCGATACCGGCGGCAATGACACCGGGGGAGGCGCTGGCGGTGACGGAGGTCAGCAGCTGGGAGGCGCCGCCGAGCGGACCTCCGGAGGGAAGGCCAGCACCGCCAGGGAAGCCGGCCCCGCCGCCCGGCAGCCCGGCGCCGCCGGCTGCCCCGGCCATGGCACCGCGGCCAGTGGCGGTGGCCGCCGTCGTAGCTGTGGTGTTGCTGCTGATCAGCGCCGAGGCGATGCCGCCGCTGGCGAAAGATGCGATCGCCGCGCCCACTGCGCTGCCCATGGCCACCAGGACGAGGGCTTCGAGGACGAACTGCAGGCCGATGGTGCGGTTGGGGGCGCCGATGGCCTTCAGGACACCGATCTCGCGACGGCGTTCGCGGACCAGCATGACCATGATCAGCAGGATGATGAGCCCGGCAGTGCCTAGGGCCGCGACGAAAGCGATGAAGGAGATGTTCTTGACACTGCCGAGGGAGCTGACGGCCGTCTCCAGGTTCTGGCCCTGGGTGACGTCGGCCTTGTCCGTGCCGAGGGCGGTCTCCAGCGCGGCCTTGGTGGACGAAACGTTCTCCAGGGAATCAACGGTGACAATCATCGTGGACAGCTCGCCCGGCAGTGCTGCCAGTGTCTGTGCGGTGGGAAGAGTGACGTAGAGGGCGTTGTTGCCGAATGCGGTGCCGGAATCGAACAGGCCGGCCACGGTGTAGGTCTGGTCGTTGATGGTGAACGTGGATCCAACCGAGAGGCCGTTCTTTTCGGCGAGCGTAGTGCCCAGCAGGGCGTTGGCAGATTCAGCCGTGTAGTCACCGAGGCCGGTGCCGTCCGTAATGGCCAGGGCCTTGCCGGTGCTGTCCACCTCCCCGCCGATTCCGGTTGCGGTGATGGGAAGCGAGCGTACCGGCTGCGTAGTGGTGGTGCCCGTGGTGCCATTCGCGGCCTGGTTCCGGCCCCCGAGGGTGCCAGCGTCGATGGCCGCAGTAAGGCTGGTGGTCAGTGTGGTGGCGGACGCGCCGCCGGGTCCGCCTTGGCCTCCGCCGGGACCGGCCTGGCCGCCGGCGGCCGTCTGCGCGGCAGCTTCGGCAGCGTTCCGGAGCCTGAGGGAGCTGGTTCCGACGACGGAGCTCACGTTGGGAACGGCCGCGGCGGTGGCTGCCTGGTCGGTCGTCAGCGGTTCACCGCCGCCTTCAAAGCCCTGGCCGCCGGCCGGATTGACGGTCAGGACCGTGCCGACGGAGGCATTCAGCTCCTGGACCTTGGCTCCCACGGCCTGGTTGGCCACCAGCATGGCCAGTGCCAGGCCGATTGCCACGGCCAGGACGGCAACGACCGCAGCCGTTCGAACCTTGTTTCTGAAGGCATTGCCTACACTCCGGGCAAGGACGCTCACTGTACTCCTAGGATCTGGGGCCGGCGGGAAAGGCCGGCGTTCGGATCCCAGACTCGCGCCCGACTCTGTGCGGGAAACCGGGTGAACCTATGTTTGCGCTGTGAAGGCCATTCGAGCCACAGAACGGCCGCCGAAATGGGATACCCCTTGACAGCTTTGTCACGTCGGACGTAAAACTGTTAGTGCCACTCGGAAAGCGTTTTCTGAGCGGCGGTTCCCCGAAATTCACTACCAGCACCTGACTAGGCATGTGGTCTGTTTGGGCGGACCGCGGCCCTTCGCCGTCGCTTAGCGCGTTGGTCCCTTCCCAAAGCTCGCAAGCTCACTTTGGGTCCCTCGGGACGCCGCTTCCTCCCGCCGCATCGCTTCGGTCGCTGAGCGACCTGCGCGCCGCTCTGGTCGGCGATGCGCTCCTACGCGAAGATCCGCGGTCCTTCTTGTGCCGGCGAACCAGCCGGGCTCCTGACCTTTTCGTAGGAGCGCATCGCGGCGCATCGGGCCCGGCAGGTCGCCCAGCGACCGAGAGGGCCCCAATGCGTCGTGTCTAAGCGACGGAAAAGGTCAGGGGGCCGGTGCGCTGTACCAGGCGGGGCAGGCGCCCCGGCCGAAAACCGCTATGAGGTGGGCACCCTGGCGGAGCTGAAAAGCGCGCTGGCGAACCACGGCGAGCCGAAAGCGCCAAAAATCATCTACGTCCGCGGAACCATCGACGGCAACCAGGCTCCGGACGGGCGCATCCTCGGCGAGCAGGACTATGCCCCCGGCTACGACATCAACAAGTACATGTCCTGCTTCGGGCCGGAGGGCAAA
>DATCVX010000676.1:0-1673 GCA_036566705.1 Arthrobacter sp.
AACCTTGAAGACTTTCTTGGCCTGACCGAAGACGTCTGGCGCACACGCGCCTACGGCGACTTCTGGTCCTACTGCATGGTGGCCGAAGGCTCCGTGGACATCGCGTGCGAACCGGAACTCAACCTCTATGACATGGCGGCGCTGGTCCCGATTGTGGTGGAGGCAGGCGGCCGGTTCACCTCCCTCGAGGGGGAGGACGGCCCGTTCGGCGGCAATGCCCTGGCCACCAACTCCATCCTGCACTCGGAGGTCCTCAAGCGGCTCAACCCCGGGCTTGACGATCTGCTCTGAAGGCCACATTTACCGAATTATCAGCGGCGGATGCCTCCGGACGGGGGCGTCCGCCGTCGTATGTTCGGACAAGTGCGACAATTTCGGGCCCGGCGTAACAAAAGCCTTAACATTCGGACCGGCTTCCTGCCCGCCCCGCCTATGTCCTACGCTCTTAACAGGTCACGAGTGCCAGCGCGAAACCCCGGTTTGCTGGCCGGCAACCCTCCATTCGCGGTGGGGTGCCCCGGGTGACGACCAGGCCGGTCCGGAACGGACCCGGCAAGCGCGGATTCCCGGGACCGGGAGTCCCTCTGAAGTGAGGTCTCTGTGACAACAGCCACCGTCTCCCCCAACACCGCCGTCCGCCCGCAGTCCGCAGCCGGCCCCGACACCGCAGCACTGTTCAGCGAACGGCTTGCCGTTGCAGGCCGGCCGCTCTCCGCCGTCACCGGCGCCGAAATCCAGGCCCCGCTGATCCAGGGCGGGCACGTCCGCTACGCCAATCTTGACTACGGCGCCTCCGCCCCGGCCCTCTCCGTCGTTTCCGCGTACCTCAACGAAATCCTGCCGTTCTACGCCAGTGTCCACCGCGGCGCCGGCTACGCATCCCAGATCAGCACGTCGGTCTACGAGAACGCCCGGAACATTGTGCGTGACTTTGTGGGCGGGCGGGCCGGCGACTCCGTCATCTTCACCAGGAACACCACTGACTCGCTGAACCTCCTGGCAGGCTGCCTCCCGACGGCGGACGGCCGCCCGGCGGGTGACGTCCTGTACCTCGACATCGAGCACCACGCCAACCTCCTGCCGTGGCAGGGCGTCCCGCACCGCAGCGTTGTCGCCGCCGACACCATTGCCGGCACCGTGGAGGCCCTCCGCGCCGAGCTTCAACAGGGCGGAGTCAGCCTGCTGGCCGTCACGGGCGCTTCCAATGTCACGGGCGAAATCCTTCCCATCCGGGCACTCGCGGCCCTGGCGCACGAGCACGGCGCCCGGATCGTTGTGGACGCGGCGCAGCTCGCGCCCCACCGCCGCATCAACATCAGCGCCGACGACGTCGACTACCTCGCCTTCTCCGGGCACAAGCTCTACGCTCCGTTCGGCGCAGGCGTCCTCGTGGGCAGGACGGACTGGCTCGACGCCGGCACGCCGCACCTTGCCGGCGGCGGCGCGGTCCGTGAGGCCAGGCTCGACGGCGTCAGCTGGGCCACCGGTCCGGCCCGGCACGAAGGCGGTTCCCCCAACGTCCTGGGCGCCGCCACCCTGGCCCGCGCCACCCAGGTGATCGCCGCACTGGACACCGACCGCTGGCACGCCCACGAGTCAGCCATCCGTTCCTTCCTGGTGGAGGGACTCCACAAAATCGACGGCGTCACCGTGCACCAGATTTTCCAGGACAC
>DATCVX010000677.1:0-2405 GCA_036566705.1 Arthrobacter sp.
TCCGTCGCCAGCGCCGAACAGCCTGCTCACCCCCGAGCAGCTGGCGACGCAGTTCGTGGTCCGCGAGCCGCGACGGTGGAGCAGCGACCTGCCGGCCGGCTACCTGATGGTGCTGCCGATCGCCCAAAGCTGATCAGGCCCTATGCGCAAAATCATGCTGATGTCGTCGGTTTCCCTGGACGGATTCTTCGAGGGGCCGGACCGGGACATCAGCTGGCATGTGGTGAACGAGGAATTGAGTCGTTACTTGAACGAGGAGTTCCGGACGATGGGAGCGTTCATGTTCGGGCGGGTCACCTATGAGCTGATGGCCAATGTATGGCCCACGGCCGAGAAGAATCCGGACCTCTCGGCGCCCCAGGTCGAGTTCGCGGGGATCTGGCTCGGCATGCCGAAGTTCCTCTTTTCGCGGACCGTCACGCAGGCGGGCTGGAACACCACGGTGATTCACGACGTCGTGCCTGAACAGATAGCGGAGCTGAAGGCGCAGCCCGGCGGTGACATCGTCCTCAGCGGCGCCAATTTGGCCGCCACATTCATGCGGCAGGGCCTCATCGACGAATTTCAGATTTTCGTCCATCCCGTGGTTCTGGGGGAGGGCCGGCGGCTGTTCGAGGTCCCGGATCTCCGGCTGAACCTCAATCTTGAGGGGACGCGGACGTTCAGCAACGGCGTGGTTTCGCTCCGCTATTCGGTCGAGCGCGGCTAAGGGGCCCATCCGTCGCCATCGGGTTCTGCATCCGGTAGCCTGCTGGGATGGCGGGGGACGAGCAGGAACTGACGGGCGGAAATGCGTCCGGGAGTGTGGTCCGCGTTGGTCACACCGTCCGAAAACCCTGGCTGGAACACTCAGCCGCCGTGCAAAGCTACCTTGGCGCGCTCCGGTCGTCCGGAGTGGATGTTCCCCAGCCTCTGGGCCGGGACGACGACGGCCGAAATGTGGTCGAGTATGTTGACGGCGCACTCGCGATGGATCATTTGCCGCTCGGGCACGACGAGCTGCGACGGGTTGGCCGGATGATCCGGCAAATCCATGATGCGAGCGAAACAGTCCTAATGCCCAACCCGGGCGACTGGACGATGCTGCTGCCCGCTGAGAATCCGGACCTGATGTGCCATAACGACCTCGCCCCGTGGAACCTCATCGTGGGCGACCGGTGGGTGTTCATTGATTGGGATGGCGCCGGGCCCAGCACCCGGCTGTGGGATTTGGCGTACGCCGCGCAGTCGTTCGGCCTGCTGGTCGAGGGGCAGCCAGTGGACGACGCAGCCGCGAGATTGCGTGCAGTTGTTGACGGCTACGAAGCTGGTGACGGACTGCGCAAGGCATTGCCCGCCGCGATGGCGGACCGGACTGCAGCGATGTTCAATCTCCTGAAGTCCTCGAATGAGACCGGATTCCAGCCGTGGGCAGACATGTACGTCAACGGACACGGCGAGCACTGGCGTGCAGCAGCTGAATACGTCGCGCGGAATCAAACGGCCTGGGAACAGGCCCTCGCGGAGCTCGTCAGCGGATGACCCGGTAGCGCACGTGGGAGACGAGGCTGGTGCCGCTCACTTCCGTCGGCTCGAGCTTGAGGTTCGCGACGCCGTCGAACAGCCGTTCGCCCGCGCCAAGGAGGATGGGCGCGATGTGTAGCCGCAGCTCGTCGATCACCCCCGCCGAAAGGTATTGGCGGGCGGTCTGCGCTCCTCCGGCAATGGCCACGTCCTTGCTGCCGGCGGCTTTCCGCGCCTGTCCCAGCGCCGATTCGATCCCGTCGGCCACGAAGTTGAACGTGGTGCCGCCCTGCATCTGCAAAAACGGGCGCGGCTGATGGGTGAGGACGAAAACGGGTGCGTGATACGGCGGATCCTCACCCCACCAACCTCGCCATTCCGCATCCCACGCCCCGGGCCCTGCGAACATGTTCCGCCCCATGATGTACGCCCCGGCTGCCAGGATGCCTTCGAGTGCGGCTGCGTTGTCCTCGGGTTCCTCGAACTGCCACCTGTGCAGGAGCTCGCCGTTATCGCCCAAGGGGTCGGTCGGGGTTTGGTTCGGGCCGGCGACGAATCCGTCGAGGGAGATAGTCAGATCACACGTGACTCGGCTCATGTGCCCCATCATGCCACCACCCCGCGGTTTAGGCCCTAGACTCGGGGCATGTCAGCTCTATGGGGGACGCAGACTCAGCTCAAGCGGGCACTGCTCATTGCGGCCGCGCTTGTCATTCCGCTGTCGGGCTGTGAGTACGGTGGTCCCGGTGAGGAGCCGGTCCAAACATCGCCACAGGCATCAACGGAGCCGACCCGGTCCTTCCCGGACAGCGTCCCGAAGCCCTCCGGCTTCGACGACATGCGTGAATGGTCATCGCAGCAGCTGCAACCACGGCTGCCTGGCCAGTTGGCCGGGTCCGCCA
>DATCVX010000678.1:0-2566 GCA_036566705.1 Arthrobacter sp.
CTTGGCGTTGAGCAGGATCTCCACGGCCATGTCCTCGCTGGCGGATTCGTCGATGAAGATGTGGACGTTGCCTTCGCCGGTCTCAATAACGGGCACAGCCGAGTTGGTGACCACGGTCTGGATGAGTTCCCGGCCGCCGCGGGGTATCAGCACATCGACCCTCCCGCGGGCGCGCATCAGCGCGTTGGCGCCTTCGCGGCCGTACTGGTCCACGGTCTGCACAGCGTCGGACGGGAGCCCCACCGAATCCAGGGCTTCGCGCAGCACCTGGACCAGTGCTTCGTTGGTGGCTGCCGCGGCGGTCCCGCCACGCAGGATGACGGCATTGCCGCTCTTGAGTGCGAGGCCGGCGATGTCCACAGTGACGTTGGGGCGGGCCTCATAAATAGCGGCGACCACACCCATGGGAACGTTGATCTGGCGCAGGCGCAGCCCGTTGGGGAGGGTCTGCCCGCGGACCACGTTTCCGACCGGATCGGGCAGGCCGGCGAGATTTTCCAGTGCCGCGACGAGCCCGGCAATGCGGGTTTCAGTCAGGGTAAGACGGTCCAGCATGGCCGCGGAAGTGCCGTTGGCCTTCCCGGCGGCGACGTCTTTCGCGTTGGCAGAAAGGATGACGTTCTGACGCTCCAGCAGGGCAGCGCCGATTGCCCGCAGGCCACGGTCCTTCCACGCACGGTTTGCCCGCGCCATCCGGCGGGCCGCTTGGCGTGAACGGTCGGCGATGGCATGGACGGCGGCTTCGACATCCTCCACGGAGAGCGGCACTGCAGCTGACAGCGGCAGGTTGCCGTCTTCCGGAGCAGCGGGGGCAGCAGAGGTGTCCCCGGACGTCGCAGCGGTTTTGTGTATCAGTGCCTCAGTCATGATCCAAGTTTAGGCGAGGCCCAGGCTCAGACCAGCACCAGGTCGTCAACATGAACAACTTCACGGTCATAGCCGCGGCCCAGGGTCTTGCCCAGTTCCTTGGTGGAACGGCCAAGCATCTGCGGCAGTTCGGCAGCAGAGTAGTTGACCAGTCCCCGGGCGATGACGGTGCCGTCGGCGCTGACCATCTCGACGGCGTCGCCTGCTTCGAAGTCGCCGTCGACGCCGGAAATGCCCGCGGGGAGCAGCGACGTGCGGCGGTGGCGGACTGCCTTGACCGCGCCGTCGTCAAGGATCAGCCGGCCGTGCACCGACGCGAGGTGGGCCAGCCACAGGAGGCGGACGGGCTTGCGGGCGCCGTTCACCCGGAACCAGGTGCCCACGTCCTCGCCTGCAAGCGCAGCGGCAGCATTGGCCGTGGACGTGACCAGTGCGTGGATGCCGGATCCGGCGGCAATGGTGGCCGCCTCCACTTTGGTGGTCATGCCGCCGGTACCAACGCCGGCCTTGCCGGTCTTGCCGATGGTCACGCCGTCGAGGTCGTGCGGACCCTCCACCAGGGGAATCCGTTTCGCCCCGTGCGACGGCGGCCCGTCGTACAGCGAGTCGACGTCGGAAAGCAGCACGAGGGCGTCAGCCCGGACCAGGTGCGCCACGAGTGCGGCCAGGCGGTCGTTGTCGCCGAACCGGATTTCGTGCGTGGCGACGGTGTCGTTTTCGTTGACCACCGGCACCACTCCCAGGTTGAGGAGCCTGTCCAGCGCGCGGAACGCGTTGGTGTGCTGGCTGCGGCGCATGAGGTCGTCGGCGGTAAGCAGCACCTGGCTCACCGTGACACCGTGCGCGCCGAAGGCCTGCGTGTAGCGGGCCATCAGCAGGCCCTGGCCGACGCTTGCCGCGGCCTGCTGGGTGGCGAGGTCCCGGGGGCGCTTGGCCAGGCCCAGCGGGGCGAGGCCGGCGGCGATGGCGCCGGACGACACGAGGATGATCTCGGTGCCTGAGTTCCGTTTGGCGGCCAGTGCGTCGGCGAGGGCGGTCAGCGACTCTTCCGAGATGCCGCCCTTGATGCTGGTCAGCGACGACGAACCGACTTTGACAACGATCCGGCGCGCACCCGAAAGCACGCTCCTGTCCGCGGTGCGAAGAGAGGGCACAGCGGTGGCGGCGCTACTCGTCATCGCCTGCGCCCAGTCCACTCTCCTTGAGCGGCTTGGCAACCCGGCGGCTGCTGACGGATTCGGTCCAGATCCCGGCCTTGCGCTCGGCTTCGAGTTCGGCACGGGCGGCCGCCTTGGCGTCCTTGCGTTCCTGCTGCTCGTCGCGCTTCTGGCCGCGGGTGGGCCGGTCGCCGATGTCCGCGAAGCGGACGTCGGTGCCGCGCGGCGAAGCGAGCAGCTCCGCGCCGGCCATCATGGTGGGCTCCCAGTCGAAGACGACGCCGTCGTCCTCGCCGATCACCACGGTGTCGCCGGGCTTGGCGCCCTGCTTGAACAGTTCGGTTTCGACGCCGAGCTTGGCCAGGCGGTCCGCGAGGTAGCCGATCGCTTCTTCGTTGGTGAAGTCGGTCTGCTTGACCCAGCGCACCGGCTTGTCGCCCAGGACGCGGAACAGCGGCTCCAGGTTCTTTTCCTCGCGGCGGATCTTGAAGCCGGACTCGTTGACAGCGCGGGGCTTAAGCACCACCGGCTGGACCTTCGGC
>DATCVX010000679.1:0-8402 GCA_036566705.1 Arthrobacter sp.
TGTCGTCGCGGTAGCCGTGGTCGCCGGGATGCCGCCACAGGGGCTGGGCCGTGACCAGGTTCCCCGTCCTGTAATGCCATTCCCAGTGCAGCCGGACCCGGTGGTCCGCGCCGTAATTGGCCAGCAGCGAGAGGGTGGGGATGGCCAGGGCAGGCAGCTCCACCGACTCGTCCTTCGCGGTGACGCGGGCGGCCTGCTTGAGCTTCGGGTAGAAGCCGGTGAGGAAGCGGGTCTCGTCCTTGGCCGGGATGTGCAGGGTGCTGCCGGCCGTCACGAACGTCAGCAGTTCCTCGCTGAGCCCGCTTTCCAGCGGAGCCAGGGTGATCACGCTGTCGGCGGACACGCCGGGCAAGGCTTCGCCGCCCGTGGTGAGGAAGATGCCGTGCGCGGGGCGGCCGATGGTCCCCACCGACGCCGGATCTACCTCTTCCCCCTCAACGGTGATGGTGGGCGCGAGCTCCAGCCCGCCGCCGTCGTCCGTTCTTTCCGGCGCTGAAGTGCCGGAAGCCTCCCCGCTCACGGGGGAGCCATGGCGGCTCAGATTAAGCCCGACGGCGGCTGGAGACTCCGCGAGCCGGACCGGCTCAGTGCCGCGGCTGTGGACCAGTGCGAGGCCGATCTTTTTGGCGTCGGCGAGCAAGCCCCACATGTTCTTGCCGGCAAAAGTGTTCAAGCCCAGCCACAGCGCCGAGGAGTTGTGCACCCGGTTGGCGGCGGCGGTGTGCGCAGCCAGGAAGGTCTGCATCCACTCGATGTGTGACTCGTTGCATTCGCGCCGGAAATTCAGGTAGCTGAGCGTGTTCCAGGAGACGTCGCCGCGGATCCACTTGCCCTTGGTCCCCATGATCACGGGCCGGGCCTTGAGCTGGCGCACGCTGCGCAGCGGGTCGCGGCGGCCTGTGTAGGAGAAGTGCGGGGCGGGCTCCTCGATTTCAAACTGGAGAGCGAGGGGGATGCCGTTGCTGGACTGGGTGATGCCGGGCTGGGAAATGAGCGGGCTCAGGGCCTGCTCCCAGTCGGCGAGGTCCAGGCTGGCGGGCTGGCGGGAAAGCCTGGAGACCTCGGCCGGGGCCAGGAGCTGGACACGGATGGCGGGGTTGTCCTCCGCCGCGAAAAGCAGTGCGGCCACATGCTTGCAGTCCTTGCGGACGGGGCAGCTGCACACGCCCACGGTGCAGCTCCAGCCGCCCGTTTTCCGGACCAGCTTAGCCGTGGTGGAGTACGGAACGTCGGCGCCGCCGCGGACTTTGCCCAGCATCAGCCCGGTGGCGGCGTCGAAGGAAATGCCGGAAACCCGGCTGCCCATGGCATACGCCAGCCCGGCCGCGAGCGAGCGGTCGTTGATGGCGGGTGTCTGTATTGCCAGTGCCGCACTCTCGTCCGGTTGGGATGGCATGGTGCGCGCTACTTTCAGCTGGCCACGGTGGACCCGTGTCCGATCGATGGTTATCTGATCCATCTTAGTTCGCAGAAACGGGCGCCCAAACTTCGCTTGACGTTCACCTGGGCCTCAACCGGGCGCCTACCCCTTCCCCGTAGCGTGAAAAGTGTTCAGCGCACCACCCGCTTTCAACCGTGAGGATAACCATGACCGCGAGCCAGCAGCCCGTCGTTCTGACCACCGGCAGCATCGAAGGAACCGATGAGGAGGTGGTGGACGCGAACGTCCTGGTGGTTGATGCCATGCACCGGGAACTCCTCCAGACTGACGAAATGTCCCCCGTGGCCATCCGCAGCTACTACGTGGACTTCTACCTCACCCAGTCCCTCGAGGGCGGCTTCGCGCAGTACGTCTTCACCTCCCTCGACCGGGACGAAACGGACACCCTGGTCCGCGAAGGCATGGCCAGCATGGGCGCCACCGCGCACCTGGATCTCTTCAACCGGACCGTCAAGGCGTTCGATGAGCTGTCCGAGGAGGACGCCGAGCGCTACCTCGACGGCGCCGTGGACGACGACGAGGAGCCCACCGAAGGCGTGCGTGCCCTCGACGAGCTCGACGGCGAATTCGAGGAGCTCCTGGAGTCGGAGAACATCACCGCGCTGAACGCTGCCTGGCTCCGCGGCCAGGACGGGCTCCTGGTCCTGGACGACGGGGAGCTCGCAGCCCACATCGAGCGGCTCGTTGCCCTCATCCCCGACCTTGCCGAGCGCCAGGCCAAGGCCGACGCCGATGCGCTGGAGGATGCCCCGGACTTCGAAATCATCATCCGCGAGCTGTGCAACATCGCCGGCTACGCCCTGCAGAAGATCACCATGGGCGACCCCAACTACATGCACCAGGGCGAAAAGGTGCTGGCCTGGCACTTCAGCACAGACCACGGCGACTTCATCATGGTCGAAGACGACGACGAAGCCTTCATGATCGACCCCGCGACCCAGGAAATCGTCGCCGCCGTCGAGTTTGAAGAGGCCGACGACGACGAGATGGTCGACGCCTAGGATTCCCCCCCGCGGTCCCGGGCCGGGGCCGCGCGGGCTGCGTGGGTGAGTCCGGGTCCGCCCGCTCGCCCGGTTCGCTCCGTTCGCCGGAAGGGTTCGGTGCCGCCGGAACTTTCCGGCGGCACTGAACCGTTCCCGCGAGTTCGACGGCGGGGCGCGGGGGAGCGGGCCGCGGCACCTTTTCAAGGAATTTTGCGGCGGCCGTAACTTTTCCTCTCCGGCCGGCGATGTAGGGGGTGATGGGTTCCCCACGGAACCGGATCTGATTTGTTCCCTAGGTTTTGGAGTGTCTTTATGTCGCTGTTCACTGTTCTTGCCACCAGCAAAGTCGCCGCCGGAGTCCTGGCCGCAGGCACCCTGGCCGTCGGTGGAACCGGCGTGGCCGCTGCAACCGGCGCCCTGCCTGTAGAAGCACAGCAGACCGCCCACGAACTGCTTGGCGCCCCGGCACCGCAGCTTGCCACCGACGCCGCGGAGTCCGTAGAGGCCAAGGTCTCCGGCGATGCAGCAGTGACCGGCGAAGCAGCCGTTTCCGGCGACGAGGTTTCTGCTGAGGCGAAGGCCTCCGCCGCAGCCGGCACCGCAGTGGACGCCGCAGGCGCCGCAGCATTCGGCCTCTGCACCGCCTTCACCAATGGCGGACTCAACGCATCCTCCGAAGGCTTCTCCTCTCTGGCCATCGCTGCAGAGGGCGAAACCAACGTTGACGCTTTCTGCGCGGACGTCATCGCGCAGGGTGCAGCTTCCGCTGACGCCGCCGCTGCCGCAGAAGGCAACGCCGCCGTCAAGGCTGAGCGTCCGGAACTGCCCGCCGTACCTGCCGTCCCCGCAGTTCCGGCCGTTCCCGGTGTCGACGGCGAGCCTGCCGTTCCCGCCGTGCCGGCTGTTCCCGCTGTACCGGGCGACGTGGTGGACGCCCCCGCCGTTTCGGCCCGCTAAGACCCTGTCGGTTAGTCTGGACTGCGGGAACGGCCCTTTCCGGGCCGCATTTCCCGCAGTCCGGGACGCCGTTCAAGAGGCCGTCCACGGGGCAGCCCAAGCGGCTATCCGACGGGCAGTCCAGACAGGCAGCGGAACCGTCCGCTCCGGAAACCGGGATGCGGTCCACCGCCCGGGATGGAGGAGCCACTGGTGCTAGACACTTTGGCCGAAGAAAATATTGAGATATTCGCAGACACAGCCGGCGCTGACCCGGCCGTGCTCTTCGGCGCTGTCTACCGCACTTTTTCCGGCGCTGTGCTGGGCTACCTTACGGCCCGCGGCGTGGATGACCCCGAAGCTGTCACCCAGGACGTGTTCCTGGCGTTCTACCCCAAGGTCGGCGAACTGACCGGCGGTCTGCAGGGCGCCAAATCACTGCTTTTTTCGATCGCACATGCCCGGATGGTGGACCACTACCGGCGCGTTGAACGCCGGCCGGACTTCACCCCGTACGACCCCCTGCAGGACGGACGCAGCACCGCCTCGGCGGAGGACCACGCCCTCGGCCACACCGGCGGGAGCGCAGCCCACTTGCTCGAAGGCCTGTCCGATGACCACCGCGAGGTCCTGGCACTGAGGATTGTGGCGGATCTTTCCATCGAACAGGTGGCTGGCATCATGGGCAAGTCCCAGGGCGCCATCAAGCAGCTGCAGCGCAGGGCACTGCAAAACCTCAAGGACCAGACTCTTAGAAGAAACCAGGCAGATCATGAGTGACACCGCAGGCTCCAGCACCGACGGGACTGTCGACCAACTGCTCCGCGAGGCAGGACTCGACGACGATGCCGTGCTCCGGCCTGCCATGCTGGAACTCCGCGGCCTCGCCGCGGGGCAGCCGCAGGCTTCCGCAGCGGTGGCGGCACTCATGGCGCCCCCGGCTGAGCGGGCTGTGCCGGCTGGCCAAACGGCAGCCACCACCCGCCTGGCGGCAGTCCCCGATGTGGCAGCATCCCCGGCAGCCCCCACCGACGAGCTGGCCGCCCGCCGTCGTGCCAGGCGCAGGATCGCCCTCACTACGTTGTCCTTGACTGCCTCCCTGGCAGCAGGGGGAGCCGTTGCCGTTGCCTCAGACCAAGGCATCCGGGATTCCATCGGCCAGCTCCACCATGCAGTGACGTCCTTCGTGGCCACCGCGGGCGGAGGCCCCGCGCCGGTTCCCGGTGAAACGCCCGTCCCTGCCCCGGCCCGGCCCGGCATGCCCGCATCCGTGCCGGCAGAAACGGCTGGCACTGCGCCGGCTACTCCGACGTCGGAATCAGGGAACAGCGGGGCTCCGAAGCACATGCCCACTCCGACGCAACCCGGAGCCCTTCCCCTGCCGGACCTCCCGGTGCCGGAAAACCCCCTGCCCGAAAACGTCACGCCGGGCATTCCGGGAGGACCGCTGAACGGTGAGGGGCAGCCCCCAACCCTGCCCCTGCCTGCCACGCCGCCGGTCCCTGTGCCCGGCGTCCACCCGTAGAAGCCGGACTGCCTAAGGCTCCCGAAGCCGTCAGTATCCTGTCGACGCCGTCTTGATCATTTCGCCGGCCGGGTTCGCCAGGTACCAGACGTCGCTCACGCCCTGCCCCAGGATGTCGCCCGGCTTCTTGTCCTGTGCGTAGTAGTACAGCGGCAATCCGTTCAGGGTTACCTGCTTGGCGCCGTCCGGCGTCGCGATGGTGCCCAGCGTTCCGCTGATCCCTTCCGCCGAGGGCGTTGCCGCTGTGCTGGTGACCGGCGGCCACATGGTGAGGCAGGCACCCGTGCAGGCGCTGGTGCCGGAATCCTTGGTGTCCTTGGTGAAGAAGTAGACGCTCATGCCCTTGGCGTCCACCACGATGCTGCCGGCGCCGGAGGATGCGGTCTTGAGGCCGACGGCGGCTGCCGCCGTTGGTGAGCCGCCCGTCGGTGCGGCGGAGGTGGCAGCGGGACTGGACGCGGCCGGGCTCGTAGCGGCGGCTGTAGTGCTGGTGGTTCCCGGGCTGCCCGCGCAGCCTGCCAGGGCGGCCATCAGGGCCATTGCGGCAAGACCTGTGCCCAGATGCTGTTTCATCGAGTGCTCCTCGGCTGGGGCCCGGCGTCGGATCACCGGACGCTAACCCGTACGACGCGCCAGGGTGAAGAATGGTTCAAAGGACCGCTACCCCTTTGGCATCCGGCCGGCACTTGCCCAGTGGCAGTGAACCATTTGCGGACGGCGGACGTCGTACCAGCAGGAAACTGCAGGTGGGAGCCTGTGCAAAGGAAAGCCGCGACAAGGGACAGGAGGCGCCGGCATGCCCCTCGACGAGGACGTGGTTGCCGCCATCTACCGCGAGCACGGCCCGGCCCTGCGCCGCTTTGTCCTCAGTGCCTCCCGGGATCCGCAGCTGGCCGAGGACGTGGTCCAGGAGACCGTGCTGCGCGTCTGGCAGCAGGCCCCGGACATCACCGGAAGCCTGCGCAGCTACCTTTTCCGGACCGCGCGCAACATCATGATCGACAACTACCGCAAGGCGCAGCGCCGGCCGCTGGAAGCCATGGAACGCGAACTCGCGGATCCTGCCGAGGCGGTGGAACGGGTTGACGAGCTCCTCAACAGGGTCCTGATGGAAGAGGCCTTGCTCCGCCTCAGCGCCGAACACCGCGACGTCCTCGTGGCGCTGCACTACCGCCGGTTCACCGTCAACGAGGCGTCCGTGCAGCTGAACATCCCCAGCGGAACCGTCAAATCCCGAGCTTTCTACGCGGTCCGTGCCCTGCGGACCATCCTGGATGAAATGGGGGTGGAGCGGTGAACGCCTCCGACCCGCACCAGCTGCTGGGCGCCTACCTGCTCGGCGGCCTGGACGCAGCCGATTCGCAGCGCTTTGAGGCCCATCTTGAGGCCTGCACGGACTGCAGGTCCGAACTCGCCGAGTTGGAAAGCCTGCCGGCGTTGCTGGACGCGGTCCCCGTGCCGGACGCCGTGGCGCTCGCCGCCCGCCGCCTCCCCGTGCCGGCGGAAACGGCCGGATCCCCGCCCCGGGCCGTTCTTGACGAATTGGCTTCCCGCCGTCGGACATCACGACGGCGGTGGGTAGCGCTGGTGGGCGCCGTGGCCGCCGCCTGCCTCGCCCTGGGCCTGGCCGCCGGGCCGGTCATCAACCGGCCGCCGCAGCCGGACGCCAGCTATTCGGTGCAGTCCGGCGACGGCCTGCGCTTCAGCGTGGACCTGGCCGGGAAGACCTGGGGAACCGAACTCGCTGTGAACGGCAGCAGCATGCCGCTGGACGGGACGCTCTCGCTGTGGATCAGGGACCGCGACGGCGGCGAGGACCGGGCGTGCGCCTGGACGGCCACCCCAAGCGGCAGGATCCGGGTCACCGGCGCCACGCCGGTCCAGCTTGCGAGCATCGCCAGCGTGGAACTGCGCGACGAAACGCAGCGCACCGTCGCCGTGATCACGGTCCCGTAGCCCGCCCCACCTCCGGTAGGGGCGTGCGGCGGGGGCCAGCGGCCGGTGGACGTTATGGGTGCCGTGCCGAAAGGGCCCGGAACTCGGCCACCAGCTCCGGGTCCTCGCAGGCGCGGGCGAACGCCTCAATCCGCTTGTTGATCTCCTTGGCAAGCAGCCAGCTGCCAATCCGCTCGGCCACCGGGCGCAGCCACGCCGGGCGGCAGGAGAAGGTGTACTTCCAGACGGCCCGGGTGCCGCCGTCGTCCGGGGTGAAACGCCAGCCGCCGCCGAAGTTTTCAAAGAACCACGGGCCGGACACCATGGTCATCCCCACGTTTTTGGGCGGGGCGAAGGAGACGTATTCGCTCACCATGACCAGGCCCATCCGGGAAACCGTGCGTGTCCGGACCCCTTTTCCGGCTGCGCGGGCGCCGTCAAGCCATCCCTGGGCGGAGATAAACGGATCCCATTTGAGCCGGAAGTCGCCGGTGGTCTGGGAGAAGGCGAAGGCGGTCTCCGGATCGAGGCGGATGAGTCGTTCGGCGCGTACCTGGGGCATGCCCCCACACTAGCCCGGGCGGACCGGACCCTACTGGTTCATCTTCGCGAGGCGCGCCCGGACCACCATGTAGATGCCGTAGCAGATCAGTCCGGCGCCCACCGCGGCGAGCAGGTAAATGCCGAACGGCTGGTCCCGCAGCGCCTTGAGGCCGCCGTCGAGGCCCGTCGATTCCTCCGGGTGGGCGCGCAGGGTGGCGATCGCGATGAGCAGGCCGGCGAGGAACAGGACAATGCCCTTGGCTACGTACCCCGTCACGCCCAGCACGGTGACGGCGGTGCGCGCCCTGGGATTCGACGGCATCATGAGGTGCTTTTCGAAGGACTTCCTGATTCCGCGGATGCCGTAGATTACCCCGGTGACGGCAATTCCAACCCCCACCAGGACCAGGAGGGCCACTCCGCCGGGTGCCTTCATCAGGCTGACGGTGAGGTCGCTCGCGGACTTCTGGTTGTCGGCTCCGGAGCCGGTTCCCATGGCAAAGGAGGCCAGCGTCAGGGCCAGGCCCGCGAACACCAAAGCCTGCGCGGCCGCCTTGAGTTTCTTGCCGGCTTTTTCCTTGGTGGGGAGGTGGCCGTAGTCGAAGACGGCGTCGCTGGCCTGCCAGATGGCCAAAGCCGCGCAGGCCGCGAAGCTGCCCCACAACAGGAAGGGCCCGGCGGGCTGGCTGGCGAGCTCTGACACGGCGCCGCTGAAGTCGGCGCTTCCGCTGCCGCCCGTGGCCAGCCGGATGGCGATGAGGCCTACCAGGAAGTGCAGGATACCGCTGGCCGCGAACCCGGCCCTCGCGAACAGCTCCAACGCGCGTGAATTTGTGGCATCCTCCGCCGCATCCGCGGCTTGCCTGAGTTCTCTTTTGATGGTGGTTCCTTTGTGCCAGCGCCCGGGGAGCGCAATTGTGTGTGCCCCCACCACAAGGCCAATCGTGCCACGGGAAGCCGTTGCCGAACAGCCCGCGGGCTGATGGGGAGTGATGCCCATCGCCGCATCAGGGATGCTGTGGAACGATATGGTCAAACG
>DATCVX010000680.1:0-4478 GCA_036566705.1 Arthrobacter sp.
ATCAAGAAGGTGGTGTACGCCTCCAGTGAGACGGTGCTGGGACTGCCGTTCGACGTCGACCCGCCCTACATCCCAGTCGACGAGGAATACCCGGCGCGGCCGGAGAGCACGTACTCGCTGGTGAAGCACCTCGAGGAACAGATGGCCATCGAACTGACCCGCTGGGACCCGGACCTGAGCATCGTGGCGTTGCGGTTCTCCAACGTGATGGACGCGGCGGACTACGAACGCTTCCCGTCCTTCGATGCCGACGCGAGGGAGCGCAAATGGAACCTGTGGGGCTACATTGACGGCCGTGACGGGGCCCAGGCGGTGGCGCGGGCGCTGGAAAACGGCAAGCCGGGGTTTGAGGCGTTTATCATCGCCAACGCGGACACGGTGATGAGCCGTTCCAGCGCCAGCCTCGCCGCAGAGGTCTTCCCGAACGTTGCGGTGACCAGGGAACTCGGCGAGCACGAGACCATGCTCTCCATCGGCAAGGCGAGGAGGCTGCTGGGCTTCGAGCCGGAGCACAGCTGGCGGACCTACCACCCCAACAGGACCACCCCCACGGAAGACTGAAGGCCGGGCCCTGGGCAGCCCCGAAGAGCGTTTTCCTCAGGACAAACCACGGATTTCCGTAGCCGGCAAAGGGTTGGCGCAGGATTGGCGAAATTCCGGTTCGCGGCATGCAGCTGGCTCCTATTCTGGTGATGGGCGGGGCCTCCCCGCCCGCCAATAACCGCCCAGCCGCCCTGCAAGGACCCTAAAATTCCTACTCCACGCCTGCTCCGGCCCGCCGCCGCCGCGATGCTTGTCTCCGCCGTCGCACTGACCGCTGCCGGCCTTCCGGCCGCAGCCGTTGCACCCGCCAGCGAGGCCAGTGTCCGCTACCTCGTCCGCTACGCCGCCGACGCCGACGTTGCCACAGAAACTGCAGCGCTCCGCTCCCGCGGCCTGGCCGTGGGCCGCACGTTTTCGCACGCGGTGCGTGGCGCCGTCGTCACCGCCACACCGGCGCAGGCAGAGGCCCTGTCCCGCTCAGGGCGCGTGGTGTCCGTGGAGGCGGACGCACCGGTCACCATCTCCGAAACACAACAGCCGGCGCCCTGGGGACTGGACCGGGTGGACCAGCGGGCCCTGCCCCTTTCCGGCTCCTACAGCTGGACCGCGGCCGGCGCCGGGGTCAGCGCCTACGTGGTGGACACCGGAGTCCTCGCCACCCACACCCAGTTCACCGGCCGCATCACGGCAGGATGGACGGCGGTGGCCGACGGCCGAGGCTCCGGGGACTGCAACGGCCACGGCACGCACGTGGCCGGAACGGTGGCCGGGACCACCTACGGCGTGGCCAAGGCCGCGACCGTGGTACCCGTCAGGGTCCTGGACTGCAACGGCTCCGGCTACAACTCCGACGTCGTCGCCGGCCTCGACTGGATCGCTGCCAACCACGCTGCCGGCACCCCGGCCGTGGTCAACATGAGCCTCGGCGGGGCGGCCAGTGCAGCCGTGGACGCCGCACTCGAAGGCGTCATCAACGACGGCGTGGCCGCCTTTGTGGCCGCCGGCAACTCCGCCGTTGACGCCTGCGGCAGTTCACCCGCCCGCGTTCCATCCGCGGTCACCGTGGCAGCCAGCGATTCCGCGGACCGGCAGGCCAGCTTCTCCAACTACGGCTCCTGCGTTGACCTCTACGCACCCGGAGTGGGCATCACGTCCGCGTCCTACACCTCCACCACGGCGACCGCCTCCATGTCCGGCACGTCCATGGCCACGCCGCACGCTGCCGGCGCGGGGGCCGTCCTGCTCGCCCAGAATCCGGCGCTCACGCCAGCGCAGGTTGCGGCGGCGCTGGCATCCAACTCGACTGCCGGCGTCGTCAGCGGCACCGGAGCCGGCACACCGAACCGCCTGCTGTACTCTGCCGGCGCGGCCCCCGTGTCCACACCTCCGCCCGCCCCAGTGCTCCCCGCCCCGACGGTTACGGCCAAATCACCCGGCGCGAATTCGACGGCGGTCCCCGTGGCCGGCAACGTCTCGGCCACCTTCAGCACCGACGTGCAGGGCGTGGGCAGCGGAACGTTCGTCCTCAAGAATGCCGCCGGCGCCGTCATCCCGGCCGCAGTCACGTACAACGCCACGACGAGGACCGCCACCCTGGATCCGGCGTCGAACCTGGCAGCGGACTCAAAGTTCACGGCAACCCTCGTGGGCGGAGCCGCCGCCATCCGCGACGCCGCCGGCACCCCGCTGGCCACCACCTCCTGGACCTTCGTCACCGGTCCGGCCCCCACGGTGACGGGCTTCGTCCCCGGCAGCAACGACCTCCTGGTCAGGCGATCCAACAACGTGTCCGTGACGTTCAGCGAAGCCGTCCAGGGCGTCACTACCTCCACGTTCACGGTGAAGAACGCCGCGACCGGCGCCGTTGTTGCCGCCGCGGTCTTCCGGAACGGCACCACGAACCAGTGGATCCTTGACCCGCAGCTGGCACTCGCCGCCAAGACCAAATACACGGTGACGGTTACCGGCGGCGCCGCGGCCATCCGGGACCTCGCCGGCAACCAGCTGGCCACCAAAACGTGGCAGTTCACCACCGGTTCGTTCTGACGCCTTCTCCGCCATGGCAAAAGGGAGGCCGACGGCGGCAGTTGCCTGCCGCCGTCGGCCTCCCTTGGCGTTACACACGCACTGGGCAAAAACTCAATCAGCCCAACGGGACGACCTCATAGCCGTCGGTCCTGGCCACCATCTGCCGGCCGTGGTTGCCGTTGAACTTCAGCCACATCACAGACGAGTCCGCCAAAACTGCCTCAACTTCGCCGGTACGGACTACGCTCCCCCCAGAGCGGAGTTCCACCCAGCAGCCAATCAGCTGATGCCAGTCTTCGGTTGCCTCGTCCACGGTTCCGGCAGCCCTCAGGAAACCAGTTCGCGGGTCATCCCGAAAGGAACCTGATCCGACAGAGTTGCGGTGTAGCGGCCCGGGGCGACACGGGTCACCAGGATGCCGTGCGTGCCGGTGAGGAGTGCCACTTCCTGGAGCCGCCGGACGGCGGCATCAAGCTCTTCATCCAGAAGGTGCCGACTGGCGACATCTATCTCAATGCGGTCTATGGGGGTAGCCATATCAGTTCCTTGTTAATAGTTGGGGCAGGGTTCTTGGTTACTCAGGCTTGACTGCGGAAACGGGGACTGGGCGATCCTTGGCCTGATCCGTTGTCCCTGCGGGTGCCTGGGATTCCGAGGTGGCCGGCGGTGAGGTCCTGAGTTTGAACCGTTTCCCGATGGTGCTTCCTCCGCCGCCGCTGCGGTTCTTGTTGAAGATGTCGAACCCGACGGCGAGCAGGAGGACCAGTCCCTTGATGAGCTGCTGGTAGTCGGTGCCCAGGCCCAGGATGGACATGCCGTTGTTCAGCACGCCCATGATCAGGCCGCCGATCATGGCGCCGGCTACGGTGCCGATGCCGCCTTGGACTGCCGCGCCGCCGATGAACGCGGCGGCGATGGAGTCCAGTTCGAATCCGGTGCCGCCGGCGGGCTGTGCCGAGTTGAGCCTGGCCGTGAATACGAGGCCTGCCAATGCCGCCAGGACGCCCATGTTGACGAAGAGCCGGAAGGTGACGGCTTTGGTTTTGACGCCGGACAGCTCGGCGGCGTGCAGGTTGCCGCCGATCGCGTAGGTGTGGCGGCCGAAGACGCTGTTGTTCATCAGCGCCGTGTACACGATGACCAGAACGGCAAGCACGATCAGGACGATCGGCGTGCCCCGGTAGCTTGCGAGGAGGAACGTGATGACCAGCATGAGCAGGGCAACGAAGGTGGTCTTGGTCGCGAACCAGGCCATGGGTTCGTTCTCGAGGTCGAACTTCTTGCGGATCCGGCGTTCCTTGAGCGCCTGGATGAGCAGCGCGACCGTGGCGCCCACGCCCAGGATGACGGTCAGCCATTCGAGCACTGAGGTGCCACCGGAAATGTCCGGGAGGAAGCCGCCGCCCAGCGCGCGCAGTTCGGAGGGGAACGGGGTGATCTGCTGGTTCTTCAGGGTAATCAGCGTCAGGCCGCGGAAGATCAGCATGCCGGCCAGGGTGACGATGAACGCCGGGATCCCGACATAGGCGATCCAGTATCCCTGCCAGGCGCCGACGAGCGCTCCGACCAGGAGGCAAGCCGGGATGGCCAGCCACCAGGCCCAGCCCCAGTGGACCATCATGACGCCGGCGACGGCCCCGATGAAGCCTGCGATCGATCCCACCGAGAGGTCGATGTGGCCGGCGATGATGACCATGACCATGCCGATGGCGAGGATAAGGATATAGCTGTTCTGGACTACCAGGTTGGTGACGTTCTGCGGCTCGAGGAGGATGCCGTTGGTCAGTACCTGGAACAGCAGGACGATCAGGATCAGGGCAACGAAGATGCCAACCTGCCGGAGGCGGCTTGTCAGGAAGCCGAGGGATTCTCGTAGGGCGGACATGGTCCTATTCCTTCTCTTTGGT
>DATCVX010000681.1:0-2691 GCA_036566705.1 Arthrobacter sp.
CGGAGGGCAAACCCGGTGCACCACTGCGCCCGGAAAATCGCTAGGCTAGTAGTCACAACATCATCTATCGGGAGGCGGCCGGCATCGTGAGTAATGCAGAAGCCACGACTTCATCAGACCGTACCGGAACGGGTAGGGCTGACGCTGCGCCTGCCTACAATCCGGAAGCTGCCCGGCTGCGGGCCCTACTTGAACCGGCGGTCCAGGCCAATCGCCTGTACCTTGAGGATGTCTCCATCATCCCCGGTTCGCATCGGGTGGTCCACGTGGTGGTGGACCTGCCGCAGGAAGAGACCGGCGGCGTGAACCTTGACGTCATTGCCGACATCTCCAGGGTCCTGTCCGACGTCCTGGAAGACGATCCTGACGACGACGGCCGGCCGTACGACCTCGAGGTTTCCTCACCCGGCGTGGGACGTCCGCTGACGGAAGAGCGCCACTGGCACCGGGCCCGCGGGCGCATGGTCAAAGTCAACGTTGTCCAGGGCGACAACGTCACCGGCAGGGTCAAGGCCGTGGACGACTCCGGCGTGACAATCGTCCCGGAGATCGCCGTCAAGAAGGGCATGAAGCCCAAGCAGGGCGACCCCGTAACACTTCCTTTCGACAGGATCCGCAACGGAAAAGTCGAGATCGAATTCAGCCACCTCAACGAGGCCGGTCTGGAACCTGAGCACAATGGACCTTCTGAGGAGGCCTGATGGATATTGACATGAGCGCACTGAGACTTCTGGAGCGTGAGCGTGAAATCCCGCTGGACCTCCTGATCCCCACCATTGAGCAGGCGCTCCTGGTGGCCTACCACAAGTCGCCCGGCGCCTTCGAGAAGGCCCGCGCGGAACTGGACCGCAAGAGCGGACATGTGACCATCTGGGCTGTGGAGATCGACGACGACGGTGCCCCCATCGGCGAGTTCGAAGACACTCCGGCCGGGTTCGGCCGCATCGCAGCCAGCACTGCACGCCAGATCATCCTCCAGCGCCTCCGGGACGTTGAGGACGACGCCGTCCTGGGCGAATTCAAGGGCCGGGAGGGTGAACTTGTTGCCGGGCTCATCCAGCAGGGCAACAACCCGCACATGATCCAGGTCAACCTGGGCGCCGTGGAAGCGCTGCTGCCGCCGCCCGAGCAGGTGCCGGGGGAGAAGTACACCCACGGGAACCGGCTCCGCGCCCTGGTCATCGACGTCCACCGCGGCACCAAGGGCCCGTCCGTCACGCTGTCCCGTTCGCACCCGGGCCTGGTCCGGAAGCTCTTCGAACTGGAAGTTCCGGAAATCGCGGACCGTTCAGTGGAAATCGTGGCACTGGCGCGCGAAGCCGGCCACCGTACCAAGATCGCCGTCAAGGCAAACACCCAGGGCATCAATGCAAAGGGCGCCTGCATCGGCGAAATGGGTTCCCGCGTGCGGGCAGTGATGACCGAACTGAACGACGAAAAGATCGATATCGTCGACTTCAGCGAGGACCCGGCGACTTTCATCGCCAGCGCACTGTCGCCGTCCCGTGTGAATTCCGTCACGATCATCGACGAAGCCACCCGCTCCGCCCGCGTTGTTGTTCCCGACTACCAGCTCTCACTGGCCATCGGCAAAGAGGGCCAGAACGCCCGCCTGGCAGCCAAGCTGACCGGTTGGCGCATCGATATCGTCTCGGACGCCGCCGCGCCGCGCGAAAACTGACCCATGCCCGGCGCGCCGGCCGACGGCGGATGCCATCGGTTGAAGCGCCGGGTTTCGGGCAGAACGGCCCCGAGGGGCTAGAATAGACATTGACCGCGCCTCACGGCCGGTATCCGTGCGCCCTTGCGTGCCCTCCCTGCAGTTCGCTGTGGCGGGCAGGCATGGGCAGGCAGCTAGGTACGTCAGGAAGATGCTCACCGTGGCAGAAGTGCTTCACAGCGAGAATCAACCGCAGCGTACCTGCATCGGATGCCGTAAGAAGGGCGCGCGGTCGGAGCTGCTCCGGCTCGTGGCTGATGCCAGCGGTTCATCCGCTGTTTTGGTCGATGAACGACGCCGGATGGCTGGCCGGGGTGCATGGCTGCACCCCAGCGAATCGTGCCTGGCCCTGGCGGTCAAACGGCGAGCATTCGGACGTGCCCTCAAGGGTGCAACCGAAAGCGCCGCCGTCGAACGCCGGATCAAGGCAGGCGCGGGCGCTGCAGGCCCGCTGTGGGTACCTCCGGTAGCTGCAGCAACAACCGTCCAACCTGAAAGCGGGTCAGAAAACTGATGGAAACCCGATGAGTTCCCAGCGATGAGTGCGCAACGATGACAACTTTGTTGCGCTCTGCAATGGGCCCTTCAGCTGCAACCGCGGCGAGGGCCCGCAGTAAGAAGTAGACGGTTCGTGCCTGGCTCGGTGCGGACCGAGACAGGAGAAATGTGGCCAAGGTCCGCGTACACGAGCTCGCTAAAGAGCTCGGTATTACTTCCAAAGATGCAGTGACAAAACTGCAGGAACTGGGCGAATTCGTTCGCTCCGCCTCTTCCACCATTGAGGCCCCGGTGGTGCGGAAACTCCGCAACGCCTACCCCGACGCCGCGGCAAAGTCCGCAGCTCCGGCAGCCGCGCCCAAGGCGCCTGCCCCGTCGGCAGAAACACGACCCGCAGCACCTGCTCCGGGTCCCGCAGCTCCCAAAGCCCCGGCACCTGCTGCTGCAGCCCCCGCGGCCGCAGCGCCTGCAGC
>DATCVX010000682.1:0-5685 GCA_036566705.1 Arthrobacter sp.
GGACGGACGGCCAAGCAGGTAGCCCTGGCCTGCGCTGATGCCAAGATCCGTCAGTACCTGGAGTTCCTCGCGCGTTTCCACGCCCTCGGCCACCAGTTCGGTGCCGATCTGCTCGGCGAAGTCCACCAGGCAGGCTGCCAGAGCCTGCTGGGTTGGATCAACGTCCACGCCGCTGATGATGTCGCGTCCCAGCTTGATGAAATCGGGGCGCAGGTGCACCATCCGGCTCAGCGCGCCGGCTCCGGAGTAGGAGTCGTCGATGGCAATGCGCAGGCCCCGCTCGCGCAGCGGAGTAATTGCGGAAATGAAATGCGGGTATTCATCATCCGAAATTCCCTCGGTCAATTCGAGCACAATCCGATTGACCGGAAGATCGATGTGTTCGAACAATTCGGGCAGCCGCGGATCAATGCAGGATGTCGGTGAGACGTTCAGGGAAACGTAGAGGTGTGGCGGGAGGTTCGCGGCGGCGTCCGCAGCGGAGCCCAGCGCGGAAAATTCCAGGTTGGCTCCCAGCCCTACGGAAGCAGCCTCGGCAAACCACAGTTCGGCACCGGCGCCGTCGTCGCTGACGAACCGCGAGAGCGCCTCCACCCCCACCACGCTTTTGGTCGCAAGGCCGTAGATCGGCTGGAACGCGGTCATCAGCATCTGGTTTTCCAGCAGGGCGCTGATCCTCGACAGGCTGCGGATGGCATCCAGGCGTTCAAGCAGTTGCGGCGGCATGGCGTTCCGAGGAAACGGTTCGCGGGCAGTGTCCGGGGTTCCGCTGTCCAGGCTGTCCTGTTGCCGGTTTTCCAGCAGGTGTTCCAGGAGTGCCCTTTCAGGTACTCCCGGGTTTTCGTCCAGACGATCGCTAAGACGCTGACGTGTGGCTGCCTGGGCGGGGTCGGACCCCGCCAGGACAGCAGCAATTACTCCCCAAGCCTGCACTCGAACCGACATTAACTACGCCCCCAGTTGACGAAGTAATGACCCGTTGGCCCCGTAATTGTTCAATTTCCAGATACCTTCGGAATCAGCAACTTCTGATTTAATCCGATCTCCCGCACAGTGTAATTCCGACACCGCATCATGATCGTATATCGGGCAGGGCAAAAGTACAGCCCTTTTCGCCACTATGGCCCTATGTTGCCGGTTGGGAAGGCTGCGGCGACCAGTGCCGGGATGTCGTCCGCCGGCAGGGGTTTGCTGAAGAAATAGCCCTGCGCGCTCAGGCACCCGAGGTTCCTGAGATGTTCAGCCTGCTCGGCAGTTTCAACACCCTCCCACACGGCTTCCAGCCCGCACGCCCGCACCAGCTGCAGGACCGCGGCCACCAGGGCGGGCTGGCTGGGATCGGTGCCCAGTCCGACGATGAGCGAGCGGTCCACTTTCACCCGGTCCACGGGTAGCCGCCGGAGGTAGCTGATGGATGAATACCCCGTACCGAAATCGTCGATCTCAATCCCGACGCCCAGGCCGCGCAGCCCGCCCAGTGAATAGCGGTCCAGGTCGTTGCCCTTCACGATGGCCATCTCGGTGAGTTCCAGGACCACTTGCTCGGGCCGGACCCCTGTCTCCTTGAGCACCTCCCGGACATCCTCGATGAACTGGAGGCTCTGCAGGTCGGTGGCCGAGATGTTGATCCGCACCGAGAACCTGCTGTCCACCGCGTCGTCCTCGACCCACCGTCGCAGCTGCTCCACGGCAGTGGTCAGGACCCAGCGGCCAAGCTCGGAGATCAGTCCCGCCTCTTCGGCCAGGGGGATGAATTCATCGGGCATGATCCGGCCCCGGGAGGGGTGGTTCCACCGGATCAGCGCCTCGACACCTTCGATCCGGCCGGTGGCCAGTTCCACCACGGGCTGGTAGTTGAGCACCAGGCCCTCGCCTTTAAGCGCCGACCGCAAGTCGTCCAGGAGCTGGCTACGGAGTCGGCGCACCAGCAGGAGCCCTGGCTCGAACATGTGAAGCCGGTTCAGGCCCTCGGCCTTGGAGGCGTACATGGCCACGTCGGCCTGCATCAGCATTTCTTCGGGACCCTGCCCGGTATCCCCGACGCTCAGCCCGACGCTTGCCCCGCAGCGGATGCTCCGGTCGGGCAGCTCGATGGGTTCCTTGAGCGCGGCCAGGATCCGCTGCCCGACGACGGCGGCCTGGTCGGCTCCGGTAGCCGGCATAACAATAGCGAACTCGTCGCCGCCCAGCCGGGCAACAACATCGGTGGCCCGGACGGCGCCACGGATGCGTTCCGCCACGGTGATCAGGACCTTGTCGCCGGCTGTGTGGCCCTGGGTGTCGTTGATTGACTTGAACGCGTCAAGGTCCAGCAGGAGGATGACGGCCGGCAGGGTGTCGCGCGTGCCGTCAGACTGCGCCGACTTCAGCGCGGTCAGAAGCGCCGAACGGTTGGCCAGCCCGGTGAGCGGGTCCTGCATGGCCATTTTCTGCATTTCCAGGTGGGCCTCATGCAGGAGTTTGGTCCGGACCTCCACCCGCTGTTCAAGCTCTTCATAGATGATCTGCAGGTCTTCGGCGAGGAGGTTGGTGCCCATGATGATGGCGTCGAGCTCGTCCCGTGCGGGGGACACTTCTATCCTCGAATTCAGGTCGCCGGAGGCCAGCCGGACAATGCCCTCCAGCAGCTGCGAAAGCCTGGGGTCGTTGTCAGCGAACACCTGGATTGCTCCTTCCGGCGATCAGCTTGCCGGGGCCGCGTCGGTGCCCAGCGGCAGGGTCACGGTGACTGTGGTGCCGACGCCCAGCTCCGAGGCGACGTCGATGCGGCCGCCGTGGCGGCTCACGATGTCCTTCGTGATGGCCAGGCCCAGGCCGGTGCCCGGGACCGCTCCGGACATCGCGTTGGAGGCGCGGTAGAAGCGGGTAAAGACGTGGGCGATCTCCTCGCTGGAAATGCCCATTCCGGTGTCCGTCACGCGGACGGTGGCCCAGCGCGTGCCGTCAGCGGCGGAGTGGGCAAAGCTGCCCACGTGGATTTTTCCTCCGCCGGGCGTGAACTTGATGGCATTCGAAACCAGGTTAGTGAAAACCTGCTGGAGCTGGACTTCATCCCCCATGAGTTCAGGATCCTCCTGTGCGGGTTCCAGCGCTATGGTGACGTCCTGCAGGGTGGCCAGGGGACGGAGGGCGCCGGCCACGATTTCCAGCGTGCGGCCAAGCCGGATCGGCGTCAGGTGAAGCGGGCCTTCCCCGCCGCCGCTGCGGGACACGCTCAGCATGTCCTCGATGAGCATCCGCAGCCGTTCCGTGTTCCGAACCACGATGTCAAGCATCTGGTGGACCTCGGGTGAGACAGGATCGGCGGTGCTCTCCTGGATCATGTCCAGGTACGCCATGATCGAGGTCAGCGGGGTGCGCAGTTCATGGTTGACGGTGGCCAGGAAGTCGGTCTTGGCCTTATCCAGCTCCTGCAGCTGCTTGACCACCTGGAGCTGGCTGCTGATCAGGTGGCTTTGGATCAGTCCGTGGGCGGCGTTGCCTGCCACATGCTGGATGAGTCCCAGCTCGGCGCGTGACCAGGCGCGGGGGCTGTCCAGCAGGGCGATCCACAAAATGCCGAGGGACGAGTTCCCTTCCCCCATGGGCACCACCACCGACGCTTTCGCGTGCAGGTCCTCCAGCGATTTTGGCAGCCTGATGGAGCCGTCTGAGCCGTCGGTTGTCAGGACTTCGGCCCTGGCCCACAGCTGGTCCGCCGTGGAGCGCGCTGCGGCTTCGTCTTCAAGCGGGCCGGCCGGAAGCGGATCCAGCCCTTGCCGGCTCCACTGTGCGGTGATCGGCGGCACGCGTTCGTCCTCGAACGTCGTCAGCCAGACGTGGTCGGCGCCGAACGTTTCGCCAAAGCCGGTCACCACGTAGTCAGCTATTTTCTGTGGATCATTGGTTCCGCGCACTGCGGCCGACACCAGCCGGAGCTGCTCGCGCAGGGCCTCGGCCTCCTGCCGCGCGCGGGTGCGCCGTTCCACGAGGTTGATCAGGGCGGTGGCCCGGTGCACCAGTTCCTTGGCCAGCGGCGGTTTGGCGATGCAGTCACGGACGCCCGAACCCTCCATGGCCGCGATCTCGCCGCTGTCGTTCAGGTCCACCAGCACCAGCACCGGAACGCGGCTGTCCCTGGGGGAGAGGGAACTGTCAACGACCAGGACGGAGGGCCTCCCGCCGTCGAGCAGTGAAAACAGGTCTTCGGCATCCTGGGCCGTATGGACGAGGTAGCCGGCCGCGCGGAGGGCCGCAGCGCTGGACTCGAGCCGGCCGGCGTCGGGGTCGGCCACCACAGCTGTGCGTTGCATGGCTGTGACAAGGGGTGTGTCCGCTGCCACTATGCTCCCTTCGCTCCTGATTGAGTACATTCTAGGGGGACGCGGCACTGCTCCTCCCGTAACGATGCACGGTGCAAGGGACGCGGCCGCTGCCCGGCTTATGACGGACAGCGGCGGCGGCATGACGCCAACTGACGGGTAGGGGCCTGCGGCACTTATATTTGGACCGTGTCCTCGCCAGCAAAAACACTCCGCTCCGCCCTGCGGAAGTACCTGATGATCCCCAAGCTCATCAGGCTGTCCCGCTCTGCGCCGAAGGACAGGAACGTGGCCTGGGACCGGTACTGGGCCGGAATCGCCAGGACCGGTGCGCAGAGTGAAGTGCTGTGGGACTCCGGGAGCGACCACGAGCTGCTCGGCTACGCCGACGTGCTGGTGCGGCACCTCGATCCGACGCTGCCGGTGGTGGATGTCGGCTGCGGCCACGGCAGTTTCACGCGCGCCCTTGCACCGTTTTTCCCACGGGCCGTGGGCGTGGATGTGTCCGCCCACGCCGTGGAACGGGCCCGGAACGGGTCTCCCGGGATGGACAATGTCAGCTTCCTCGTGCGCGACATGACCCAGCCTGGCGCCGGTGCCGGAATCGCCGGTAACACCGACGCCAACGTCTTCATCCGCGGTGTGCTGCACGTGCTCGAACCGGCGGACCAGGCGGCCCTGGTGGAGAACCTGCGGCAACTGGTGGGCAGGCGCGGTGCTGTATTCCTGGCCGAAACGAACTTCCAGGGCAACCCGGTGGAATACGTCACCCATCTGGGGGCTACCGTGGAGGCCATCCCGGCCCCGCTGGAACGGGCCATCCGCGAACTGCCGATGCCCGGCCACTTCGGCCCCGCCGAGCGCAGCAGGGCCCTGCCGCCGGAAATCTGGGAACTGCTGGAGGACGGCCCCACCACCATCGAAACGAACCCGATGACCGGGGACGCGGCCGCCAGCCTCGTCCCCGGTTACTTCGCGGTGCTGAAGCCCCGCACCTAGTTCAGGTCCGGCTCCCAGGCCCGGGCCAGAAGCCGCTCGACGTCGGCCGGGCCGGGGTAGGCGGCCTGCGTCCCCTTCCGCGTCGCGGCCAGTGCGGCGGCCACGGAGGCGAACGCGGCAGCGGTTTCCAGGGGGTCTCCCGCTGCCAGTCGGGCCGCCACGGCACCGGTGAATGCGTCACCGGCGCCTGTGGTGTCCACCGCCTTGACCGCGGTGGGCGCAATCCTCGTAACCTTCGGTCCGGCCGCCTGCGAGTCCAGGACCACGGAACCGTCCGCGCCCAGGGTGACCAGGACCCGCTGCAGCCCGCGCCCGGCAAACCGTTCGCGGATCCGGTCCCAGTCGGCGTCGTCCGCTGCGGCGCCAGGCATCCCGGCGTCCGGCA
>DATCVX010000683.1:0-3357 GCA_036566705.1 Arthrobacter sp.
GTGGTCATCGCCGTCGTCAACGGCTGGGCGGCCGGCGGCGGCCACTCGCTGCACGTCGTCTCGGACCTCACCATCGCCTCCCGGCAGCACGGCAAGTTCAAGCAGACCGATGCGACAGTGGGCAGTTTCGACGCCGGCTACGGCTCGGCCCTGCTGGCCCGCCAGATCGGCCAGAAGGCCGCCCGCGAGATCTTCTTCCTTGCCCGCGAATATTCCGCCGAGGACATGGTCCGGATGGGCGCGGTGAACGAGGCCGTGGACCACGAACGGCTTGAGGACGTCGCCCTGGAGTACGCCGCCGACATCGCCCGGCAGTCCCCGCAGGCCATCCGCATGCTTAAGTTCGCCTTCAACCTCGCCGACGACGGCCTGGCCGGCCAGCAGGTCTTTGCGGGCGAGGCCACCCGCCTGGCGTACATGACGGACGAAGCCGTGGAAGGCAAAGAGGCGTTCCTGGAAAAACGCGACCCCGACTGGTCCCGTTTCCCGCACTACTTCTAAGGCAGGACCCCCATGAACATCGGACCCATGAATATCGGCCCCGTAGACATCGACCCCGCCCTCAAGGCGCTGGCCGCCGCCCTCCACGGTGAGGGACCCGCCGTCGAACTTTCCGTTGGCGACGACGGCGGCCTGGTGGTGGGCCACGTGGAGACCCCCGGCTGCGACGACGCCGTGGCCGTGGTGCGCACCTCCGGGTCCACCGGAACGCCGAAGGCAACCATCCTCACCGTCGAGGCCCTGGCCGCCTCCTCCATGGCCACCGCCTTCGCGCTCAAAGGCGAAGGCCAGTGGCTGCTGGCCTTGCCGGTGCAGTACGTCGCGGGCGTGCAGGTGCTGGTGCGTTCGCTCTTCGCCGGCACCCGCCCGTGGGTGATGGACATGTCGCACGGCTTCACGCCGGAGGCCTTCACCGCGGCGGCCCTGGAACTGACGGACAAGCACCGCTACACCTCCCTGGTCCCCACCCAGCTGCAGCGGCTCCTGGAGGACCCGTCGCCGGAAACCCTGGCAGTGCTGCGGCGCTTCAACGGCATCCTGCTGGGCGGCGCCCCGGCTCCGGCCCGGCTGCTGGACGCGGCACGCGAGGCCGGCGTGCGGGTATTCACCACGTACGGTTCCGCCGAAACCTGCGGCGGCTGCATCTACGACGGCTACCCGCTGGAAGGCTCGGCCGTCCGGATCGCCGAGGACGGCCACATCCTCCTGGGCGGCGACACCATTGCGGCCGGATACCTGGATGCCCCGGACCAGACCGCGGACGTTTTCTTCGAGGAGGACGGCGTGCGCTGGTACCGCACCAGCGACCTCGGCAGCCTCGACGCCGACGGCCGGCTCACCGTCCTCGGCCGCGCCGACGACGTGATCATCACCGGCGGCGTCAAGGTCTCCGCGGCGCACGTGCAGGAAGAGCTGGAGAAGTCCGACGGCGTCACCGCCGCTTTTGTGGCCGGCGTACCGTCCGCGGAGTGGGGCCAGGCCGTGGCCGCCTTTGTGGCCGTCTCGGCTGAGCTTGCCGCTGGCGCCCCGGCTGATGCCGCAGGCGATGCCGCCTCCGGCGGGGATCCCGCCGTCGTCCTTGAACAGGAATGGCACCGGACGCTGGGGCTCCTCGCGCCGAAAACCGTGCTCACCGCGCCGGAGCTGCTGATGCTGCCCAACGGCAAACCCGACCGCCTGGCCATGACCGGCCGGCTCAACTCCCTGCACCGGGGAAAGTAAAGTAGTCCTGCACCGGCCGCGGCTTCGCGGCAGGTGCGTCACCGATTCGCCGAACCCCGACCCAACACGAGGTACTTACCGTGGCCACAGCCGCACAATGGATCCAAGGCGCCCGACTCCGCACATTGCCGGCCGCGATCGCCCCGGTGCTGATCGGCACCGCCGCAGCCTTCGAAATGGATTCGTTCCTCCTCTTCAACGCGGTCCTGGCCGCGCTTGTGGCGCTGCTCCTGCAGATCGGTGTCAACTACGCCAACGACTACTCCGACGGCATCCGCGGCACGGATGAGGACCGGGTGGGCCCGCTGCGCCTGGTCGGATCCGGCGCCGCAGAGCCAAAGCACGTCAAGTACGCGGCGTTTGGCGCATTCGCCGCCGCCATGGTGGTTGGCCTGGTGCTGGTGGTGATCACCCAGAGCTGGTGGCTGATCCTGGTGGGACTGGGCTGCGTGATGGCGGCCTGGGGCTACACGGGCGGCAAGAACCCCTACGGCTACATGGGCCTGGGCGACGTTTTTGTGTTTGTCTTCTTTGGCCTGGTGGCCACGCTGGGCACCACGTACACCCAGGCCGGGCAGATCAACCTGGCGTCCATCATCGGCGCGATCGGGACCGGGCTCATCGCCTGCGCCCTGCTGATGGCCAACAACGTCCGGGACATCCCCACGGACATCCAGGCCGGGAAGAAGACGCTGGCGGTGCGCCTCGGCGACAAGCATGCCCGGGAAAGCTATGTGCTGATGCTCGCCGTGGCCATCCTGCTGGTGATCATCCTGGCGCCCGGGCGCCCGTGGATGCTGATCGTCCTGCTCCTCATCCCCGCCTGCCTGATGCCGGCGTGGCTGATGATCAACGGGCGCAAGCGCAAGAGCCTCATCCCGGTGCTGAAGCAGACGGGCCTGATCAACCTCGGCTACAGCCTGCTGTTCTCACTGGGACTGGTGCTCAGCCACGGCTTCTAGCTGTTGGTGCCCTTGGGTTCCGGGGGCTTGGGGCTTGCCGGCTTGGCATCCGTTCTGATGGTGACGTCCGGGTTGCTGTCCAGCAGGGCGTCCTCGGCCTGTGCGTCGTCCACCTCGCCGGCGGTGCGCAGCGGCTTGGCCTTGCCGGAGAACCGCCGGCGCATGGCCGCGGTGGCATCGTCGCGCTGTTCCTGGAAGAACAGGTAGCTGACCGCGAACGCGATGCCGGCGGCGCAGATGACGGACATCACCGCCCCCAGGCCCAGGTAGAGGAACAGCACAAAGAGCGGCGCGAACAGCGCCAGCCGGATCAGGGAGTATTTCAGGAAAGCCACCATCCAAGTTTAGCCGTCCCGCCTGAACGCCCGCCCCGTCCGGACGATAGACTTAATGGCATGCTCTTCCGTGTGGTTCTCGCCGTCGCAGTACTTGCCATTTTTGTGTATGGCCTGGTGGACGTGATCCGCACTGACGGCCGCCTCACCCGCGGGATCTCCAAGCCTGCCTGGATCGTGGTGATGATTGTCCTGCCGGTGATCGGCGCCATCCTGTGGCTGCTGATCGGCCGCCCGCGTGACTCAGCCCCGGTCCGCCAACCACGCAGCCACCCCATCGCCCCGGATGATGATCCCGATTTCCTCCGCAACCTGGAAATGCGCCGCCGCAACCAGGC